>CAZUNB010000005.1:30797-42294 GCA_964622235.1 uncultured Candidatus Saccharibacteria bacterium
TTTCAGTGATTTTCATCGTCGAGTTGCTGAATTAATCGCGGAGCCTGAAGCCACGCAAGACTATTAACCAAGACTAATAACAGACTAACTGTTTATCTTTGTTTCGTAGGTGGCTAATTCACTGAGTAGATCATCAATGTCGCCACTGAGCGCGGCAGGGATGTTGCTGCGACTGTAGCCGATTCGGTGGTCAGTGATGCGGTCTTGCGGAAAGTTGTAGGTACGAACTTTCTCGCTGCGATCTCCGGTGCCGATAAGCGATTTTCGTTGTTCGGATTGCTTTGCGTTTTCGTCATCGATTTGTTTTTGAAGAAGTCGTGAGCGAAGTACGCTCATGGCCTTGAGCTTGTTTTTAATCTGAGATTTCTCATCTTGGTTAGTGACGACAACACCGCTAGGTATGTGGGTAATGCGCACTGCTGAGTCGGTTGTATTGACACTCTGGCCTCCGTGCCCACTGGCGCGGTAGGTGTCGATTTTAAGGTCATTATCGTTAATTTCAACGTCATTTTCTTCAGCTTCAGGCATAACAGCCACGGTCGCTGTTGAAGTATGAACTCGGCCCTGACTTTCGGTTGCAGGAATACGTTGGACGCGGTGGACACCACCTTCGAATTTAAGTTGTTTATAGACTTCATCACCGCGAATTGCGAAGATAATTTCCTTAAAACCACCAACATCATTCGCTGCTTCGTTCATAAGTTCCAATTTCCAGCCTTTAATCTCAGCCAATCGCGCATACATTCGGTAGAGCTCACCAGCAAACAGAGAAGCCTCATCACCACCGGCACCAGCCCGAATCTCAACGATGACGTCTTTTTCATTGTTAGGGTCGCGCGGGACAAGGGCTTCAGTGATGGTAGCTTCTATATTCTCCAGTTTTTGGTCTATTTCTTCGATTTCAGCTTTGGCAAAGTCACCAAGCTCGTCATCACCAAGTAGCTCCTGGCTTTCATTGCGGTCACTCAGTAGCTTATTTTTCTCATCAAATAGTTCAAGCGTATCAGTTAAAAACGATAATCGTTTAGCCTTTTTCGGGTAGTCGGGGCGTGAGTATATTGCAGGATTTTTCAACTCGTCTTCGAGCGATTTCTTTTCAGCCAAAAATTCATCATAATGATCCATAGTCTTTTACTATACAAGAAAATTGTTCAAACCTCATAATTTCCACTTTAAAATTTTTATAAACTTATATTTTTTATAGATACACTTTTCATCTACTTTTGCTGTCAAAAGTAACAAAACCACTGGGCTTGTCGTCGCTCTTGATGAGCTCATTGTCATTCTTACAATCGTCTGCGGAACTAATTACTCATACAGCCCTAGACTGCAATAGATTGTAATAATAACATTCGTTTTTCAGGAGCTTCTCTTTTACGCCCAGACCCATAAGTCCGCAAATCACTGCTAAATCTTCGGACTAAGTCGAGCATCCGCCAAAACTGAGAAAATAGCTATGAATTAATCACTGCGCGACGAGGACCACCCCGAACGGAGTGAGTGGGCGACTGCAAGGAGTTCCACAGGAACCAGAGAGTAATTCATAGCTATTTCCATCATGTTTTGAAGGCGTGAGAGAGTTTTGTGTCACTTTGCTGGTGCAAGGTGATGAGTCGATAAAGAAATCAAATCTTTTTAAAGTCTAATTCAAAGAAGAAAAAAATTTAAGCTTCGGTTTTTGCGGCAGCTGGTCGAGAGTTTTTCGCGACAGTTTCTTTAGATTCTTGTTTTTCTTTATCAGCTTCAGCTTTTTCGGTGATTTTTTTCATCTGTTTTTCGGCTTTAGCGGTTCGTTTGCCGGCGCGTTCAGCGGCAGCTTTTTGACGGGCCTTGAATTTATCGACACGTCCTTCGACATCTACGAGTTTTTCTTTACCAGTGTAAAATGGATGAGAAGCACTACTGATGTAAACATCAACAACAGGGTACTCGTTGCCATCTTCCCACTTGAGTTTTTTATCACTCTTTGCAGTTGATCTTGTTAAAAATGTAAAACCAGCCGATTGATCTCGGAAGATAACCGGGCGGTAGTTGTCGGGGTGTAAATCTTTTTTCATAAGTAATTAAACAGTGTAGAGACAGCGTGAACACTTGTCAATACGTTTTGCAGATGATATTATAAACCAACTAAGTAACAAATCAGCTGGCCAGTAGTTTTGGTGCCATCCTGCGAAGTAAATCTCGTAATTGGTCAGTGAAGGAAAAGGAGTTTATATGGCATATCGAATCGACCCTAGAGATCTATTAAAAACAGGTGCACATTTTGGTCACAACACAAGTCGTTGGAACCCAAAGATGGCTGAATATATATTTGATAAAAAAGACGGTGTTCACATCATTGACCTCGTTAAAACTGCTGAACTACTCGAAGTGGCGCAGGCTGCGATCGAAAAAATTGCCTCAACTGGTAAGCAGGTTTTGTTTGTCAGTACCAAGCCACAGGCTCGTGCGATAATCGAAAAAGTAACAACTGATACTAACTCGCCATACGTTGTTAACCGATGGCCAGGTGGGTTGATGACCAACTGGCAGACTATGAGTAAGCGTATTGCTTACATGAAAAACTTGCAAACGAAAATGGACTCAGGCGAGTTGGCTGCAAAGTATAACAAGCTAGAAGTTCAACGTTACCAAGAAGAGATCGATGAAATGATGGTCCTTTACGGTGGTGTAGCTAATATGGATGGTGCACCTTCAGCCGTAATTGTTGCAGATATTCAGGTTGACAATATCGCCGTTGCTGAAGCTCGAAAGCTTGGCATTCCAGTCTTTGCGATTGTCGATACAAACAGCAACCCGATAAATATTGATTATCCAATTCCTGCCAATGATGACGCAATTAAAGCTGTTAGTTTCATCATCGAAAAATTAGCTGAGGCTATCACTATTGGCCAAGGTAAAGTCAAAAAAGAAATGCCAAAAGCCGAAGCAAAAGTAGATGCTAAGGCTGAGACCGTGAAAGAGGAGAAATAGATGGCAGATATTTCAATTGATCAGATTAAGAAACTAAAAAGTCAAACTGGTGTCGGTTTAACAGAAGCCAAAAAAGCACTACAAGAAGCTGACGGCAATTTCGATAAAGCGCTAGAGCAGATGCGAATCAAAGGTCTAGCTCGTGCTGACAAGAAAGCTGACCGCGAAGCCAGTGCTGGCCTCGTTAAAAGTTATGTCCACGGTGATAAAATAGGCGTTTTAGTCGCACTGTACTGTGAGACAGATTTCGTAGCTAGGACAGATGATTTTGTTCAGCTAGCGCACGATATTTCAATGCACATAGCCGCTAGTAGTCCGAAGTACCTCGATGTTGCGAGTATTCCAGAAGCTGACGTTGCTAAAGAGAAAGAATTAGCTCTAGCTGAAGTAAAAGAGCAGGGCAAACCGGCTGAAATGGCTGAGAAAATTGTCGAAGGTAAACTTAAGAAATGGTATGGTCAAGTTACGTTGATGGGGCAGCCGTTTATTAAGAACCCCGATCAGACAATTGAAGTTTTAGTTAAAGAATCAGTTGCTAAACTCGGCGAAAACATCCGTATCGGGAATTTTGCTCGAGTTGAACTCGGTACTGACGAACAATAGAAAATAACAGGAGTATACAATAGATTTATGGATATGACAGCAGAAGCTAAAAAACGGATGCAGGCATCATTTGATCATTTTGAGGAAGCACTCAAACGAATTCGAACTGGTCGGGCTAGTGCTAGTGTCCTCGACGGTGTAATGGTAGAAGTTTACGGTACTAAAACGCCTCTTAATCACATTGCCAGTGTCATTACGCTTGATGCGCAGACTCTGCAGATTACACCATTTGATCCTTCGAATTTATCGAAGATATCATCATCGATTAGAGACGACCAAAGTCTTGGACTCAACCCAGCTGATGATGGTAAGGTTGTGCGGATTCCAATTCCATCTTTGACCGAAGAACGCCGCAGAGAAATTGTCAAAAACGTTAATCAGAAAGCTGAAGATGCTCGAGTAAGCCTTCGGAACATTCGTCATGATGTTTTGAAAGGCGAGCAAGCGACCGAAAAAGCTGGTGATATCAGTAAGGATGATCTTAAGGCGACCGAAAAAGATCTTAATAATCTGATTGACGAATTTCAAAAAAAAATAGAAAGTGCAGTTAAAGCTAAAGAAGTTGAAGTTCTAACCGTTTAAGGGGTGAGTATGTTATTTATTTTAGGAATTATATTATTTATCACCTTGGTGGTTGTGCATGAGTATGGTCATTTCTTGGTTGCTAAACGTAATGGTGTTGAGGTTGAAGAGTTTGGTATCGGCTTTCCACCAAGAATTGCAGGCAAGAAGCTTGGTAAAGGAATTTTTGAGAGCTACTATACGATTAACGCATTGCCACTTGGTGGCTTCGTTCGGCTAAAGGGAGAAAATGACTCAGATAAGCGCAAAGGTTCACTTGGTGCCGCTTCAACCTGGGCAAAAGTCAAGATCATGATGGCTGGTGTAGCGATGAACTTTCTGGCAGCAATTGTATTTTTGTCGTTAGCATCGGCAGTTGGTTTTCCTGAGCTACCAAAGCAAATTGTTTCAAACCAGTTCTATCTAGCCACCGACACCAAGATTATTAAGGATGAAGTTAGAGTAGTGGGTGTCGAGGAGGGCTCTCCAGCCAGTAAAATTGGCATTAAAGCTGGTGATTCTATCCGTGCTATTGGTGGTGAGCCTATAAATTCAACTGATCAATTGATTGCTGCAACTAAAAAATTTAAAGGTGACGAGGTGATTATTCGTTTTCAGAATGAAGACGACAAATTAATCGAAAAGCCAGTAAAATTACGTAATTCCGAAAAAGATGGCTATCTCGGTGTAGCACCGCGTGATTTAACCGTCAGACGTTCGACTTGGTCATCACCAATCGTTGGTGCTGGTTTGACGTACCAACTCAGTAAATCATCTGTAATTTTGCTTGGGCAAACGGTTGGCGACTTACTTCAAGGCGAAACACAGAAAGCCACGCAAAATGTCGGTGGGCCAGTCATCATCGGTGCAACCTTGCTTCACCTTGAGACTTTTGGTGAATTGTTCTTCATTATTGGTATTATTTCGCTAACGTTGGCGATTATGAATGCGTTGCCGATTCCAGCACTTGACGGCGGACGATTGGCAGTTATGTTACTGTTTAAAGCTGTTCAAAAAATTACCGGCAAAAATTACCTAAGCGAAAAAGTCGAGAACATGATTCATGGTACTGGGTTTGTCGCCTTAATGATTCTTGCAGTTCTGATTACTTACGTCGATATTGGGCGAGTTTCTGGCGGGTAGAGTCTGATGGTAGCCGACAACAATCATGTCAGCCTACGAGAACGCGTTGCTGAGCTATTATTCACCTTTGGTTCATTTGTTGGTTCTGTCGGGTTAGGTAACTTGCTGCCAGCAATGTTGGTGCTTGGACTCATCAGCCTTGATATTTTTGGCGATGATATCTTCAAGAGCCTTAGCGTAAATCTTATTTTACTAGCGGTTGCGAATGCGTTGAGCCTGCTATTTTTGGTGGGTATTAGTATGTTACAGAAATTAAAGCTTCAAGAATTATTCTCACTTAAACTTCCTGACAAAAAAATTATTTGGTTGTTACCGGCTGCGCTAGCGTATGTCACTTTTCTCGTAAGCGTAATGCTGCTAGTGAAATTATTATTTCCGTCAGCTGATTTAGAGCAAGCTCAGAAAATACCATTTATTGGCGCTAAGGGAACAACACAAGTTATTATTTCGTTTATAGCATTGGTAATTGTGGCGCCGATCGCCGAAGAGCTTCTGTATAGGGGCTATCTTTTAAGCCGTTTACGCAAGACTTTTCCTTATGGTGTATCGATTTTTTTGACGAGTTTGGTTTTTGCACTCGCACACGGCCAACTCAATGTCGGGATAGATACCTTTATTTTAAGCCTAGCTTTGTGTTTTCTGGTTTATAAGACTGACTCAATAGTGCCATCAATTATCTTGCACGCTTGCAAGAACGGATTAGCCTTTTTGCTACTATTTGTTTTCAAATTATAAGATTCTGCTAAAAAACAAAAAATACAACATGCTAACGTTTGGCAAGCTTGATGTTTCACCGTACACTAGTAATATGGCAAAAAATACTTGGTTAAAAAAGCTGAATCGTAAGCTTTGGCATGATATTGGCATCGATTTAGGCACGGCCAACACTCTTATTTATATTCGCGGTATTGGTGAAGTCATAAACGAGCCATCTGTAGTGGCACTGAACAAAAAGACCAAACAAGTAATTGCTATAGGTGAAAAGGCCAAAAAGATGATTGGTCGGGCGCCGAAAGGCATCATTGTCTCGCGGCCGTTGGTTGATGGTGTTGTTAGTGACTATGAAGTCACAGAGCAAATGTTGAAATATTTTTTAGAAAAGGTACATGAGAAACACCGCGTATTATTGGCGCGCCCACGTGTTGTCATTGGGTTACCAAGCGGAGTGACTGAGGTTGAGAAAAGAGCGGTAGAGCAGGCAGCTGCCAGTGCTGGAGCACGTAAGACATATCTAATCGAAGAGCCCGTCGCAGCAGCTATTGGGTGCCGTATGCCTGTCAAGGACAGCACTGGCAGCATGCTTGTCGATATTGGTGGTGGCTCGACTGAGGTCGCAGTCATATCAATGGGTGGCATTGTTGTTAGTCGCAGTTTAAGGATTGCAGGAGATGAGTTAACAGAAAGTGTTCAACAGTATCTGCGCGACGAATTTAACCTCCAGGTTGGGGAGACTACGGCGGAAATGGTAAAAACTGAAATAGGTAGTCTTGCACCACCACCAAAAAATCCAAAAACTATGGCCATCAGAGGTAGAAATCTAATTACTGGATTACCACAAGAAATTCAGGTTAGTGCTGACATGGTTAGAAAGCCACTGATTAAAACGGCTGAACCATTAATTAGTGCAATCAAATTAACGCTTGAAGAAGCACCACCAGAGCTATCGGCCGACATAGCCAAAAGCGGTATAGTCCTAGCTGGTGGGAGTGCCAAACTACGGGGTCTGCGTGAAGCGGTAGCTCATGAGACTAATGTTAAAGTAACGGTATCTGAGAATGCCTTGAACGCGGTAGTAACTGGTTGTGGGCTAGTTCTTGATGATCTTGATAGTTTACGCGAAGTCCTGGTCACCCATGAGGAAATTAGGTAAATTTTCGTGAAGGAATCTGCTTGGACAACACGAATAATCGCAGCGATCGCTTTAATCTTGTTGGTATCTTTAGGATTCTTTAATCCTATTCAAGACCAGCTTTTGCGTGCACAAATGCCACTGCAAAATGTGTCTAATAACTTTGGTCTTTGGCTTGGTTCACAGCCACTGATTGGGCATAGTTCAGACACGAATGACCTGGTTGACAACACTATATCCAAGGCGAGAATCGCTGAATTAAAGTCAGACAATGAATCACTTCGGACAGAATTAAAATCACGAGATAGTGCAAACAAAATTGTCGCTAGAGGTAACGTTATTGGTCGAAGCGCTGCAACCTTGCAGCGTGAAATAATGATAAATATTGGTAGAGAAGATGGCCTTATGCTGGGAGATGTTGTGAGCAGTCAAGGTTTTCTTGTCGGCAGAATTATAAAATTACGACCAACCTCTAGTACCGTTCAACTAGTAAATGATCAGTCGTTTCGTTTGCCGGTAAGTATTGGCACAACTGGTCGAACCGGTCTTCTAAAAGGCGACATTGCTAGCGCTATGATAGTACAAATTCCAACTACGGAAATGCTAGAAAAAGGTGAGCCGGTTTTCACTAATGATATTGGGAATTTTGTTCCAGCAGACCTTCCAATCGGCAGAATTGGATCTTTTACACAGGTGGATAGCAACGTATTTTATGAGGCTCAGTTAGAACTCGGCGTCGATATGGCACAGATCCAACAGGTGACGGTTATTCGATGACGAAAACAATTATCACACTCTTTTTCAGCCTATTGTTCACGATGTTGATTGCTAACCAAATTCCAGTTTTTGGTGTTTTGCTGAATCCATTGGTGATTATTTTTGTCTTCGTTTGTTGGAACATTACCCCAAAGGAATCTTGGTGGCTAGCGCTTGGCTTTGGCGTAGCCTATGATGTCATGAGCACTGGCAATGCTCCAGTCATGAGCCTCAGTCTAGTGACTAGCACTGCGATTATTTCTTTTATTAGAACTAAATTCGGACAACAATATCGGCGTTGGTTGTATGTGGCGATGTTACTTTGTAGTAGTATTTTTTTAGTCATTCAAACACTGAGTACTGGCGTAAGTATAGATTTAATAGTCTTATCTATTTTCGTGTTCAGCGTATTCTTGCAATTTTTAATTGCGGCGGCTATCGCGTCAGTATACTTGCCTAAGAAGGCAGCATAGCTATGAGTAGTCCATTCGATATTGACCAAGAAGACTACGGTCTAATTGACCGTAGCGATCAAGAGAATGCCGAAGAATGGGCGGTTAGTTTAATGCCTGGCTGGCTTAGCCGTATTCGGCTTGATTTGCCGCGTAGTCGACGCGCGCTCGGCGTTTTGTTGATTAGTTTTGCTGCTATTTTCGCATTATTTGCGATTCAGCTTTTTCGTGTTCAGATCGTCGATGGTGCCCATTATCAAAGCCTAGCGGCAGGCAACAGGATCAGAGAGACAACTTTATATGCTGAAAGGGGTAAAATACTTGATCGTAACGGCAAGGTCCTAGCAGAGAATACAGCTAGCTATCAGCTAGTTGCGCATCCGTATTTGCTTAGTAAAGAATTTGAAATTCGTAATAATAATTATCAAATTATTAGTGAGGTTCTCGGTGAACCAGTTGAAGAGATAAAACAAACAATCAAAGATCATGGCACCGATTCTGTCTCGCCGATTGTCATTAAAGAAAAAGTGTCACATCAAGATGCGCTAAGACTTGAGACGATGCTAAGTGGAGTACCGGCATTTTCACTTGAATTAGTGCCAATTCGTTTATACAAAACAGACCTAGCTCTCGGGCCATTGCTTGGCTATGTCAATCGCGTTGGCGAGAACGACTTAAAAAATCGTGATGATGTCAACTTAACTGATTTTGTTGGTCGCGAAGGAGTAGAGAAGTCATTCGATAAACAACTGCGCGGTCATAACGGCAAACGACGAGTTGAAGTCGATGCCAATGGTCATCCGACTCGGACGCTTGCTAAGGAGCAATCAACTAGTGGTAAAGACCTGCAATTAACGATTGACATTGATATTCAAAAGGCGCTAACAGACACGCTTCAGCAACAAATTCAAGCTGCCGGTGTTAGTAAAGGTAGCTCAGTAGCGGTTAATCCAAAAACTGGCGAAGTTCTGGCAATGGTAAGCTTACCAAGCTACGATAACAATCAATTCAGCGGCGGCATCGACCTAGAAGATTACTCTCGACTACTCAACAATCCAGATAAACCACTCCTTAACCGCGCCATCAGCGGCGGCTATCCAGTTGGATCGGTCATTAAACCACTGCTCGCCAGTGCTGCCTTGCAAGAGAACGTTGTAAATAAGAACACGATTATCAACGATACTGGTTCCATTACACTGGTTAATCCAAGAAACAGTGCGGACTCGATAAAGTTTGATGGCTATAAGGGTATTGCACTTGGTCCAGTTAATGTAGTTTCAGCTATTGCTAAAAGTTCCAACATTTATTTCTACACTGTCGGTGGTGGTTTTGGTAATATCAAAGGTCTTGGTGGCAATCGTATGGGCGATTATTATCAGCAGTTTGGCTTAGGCAGTAAAACTGGCATTGATTTGCCGAGTGAAATTAGTGGAGTGGTAGCCGATCCTGATTGGAAGAAACAGGTGCTTGATAAAGGTTGGTACACTGGTGACTCCTATAATATCTCCATCGGACAGGGTGATATGCAAGTCACGCCGCTGCAGATGGCAATGGCTCAGTCGGCAATCATCAACGACGGTAAGGTGCTTAAGCCACAGCTAGAGCTTGGCTCTAAACCGCAAACTAGTTCACAGGTTAAGGTCGACAACAGTAACTTTCTAATCGTTCAAGAGGGAATGAGGCAAGCCGTTCTTGGCGGGACGGTCGGTAATGTTGCATTTGGTGGCTTGCCACCAGTCGCCGGTAAAACGGGTACAGCTGAGACGGTAACGAGAGCTAATGGTGGCAGTCCGCACATCTGGGAAGGTGTATATGCACCAATGGACAATCCAAAGATACTGATTGCATCGATGATTGAAAACGGTGGTAAAAGTAGCTTTTATCTATCTCCAGTCGCAGCAAGCGGCTTCCGTGCCTATTTCAAACAATAAATCCATGGTTGCAGGAAGTTCTTGAGCTTGTTAAAATAATCACGCTGAGCCAAAAATTTACAGCAGATTGAGGATACAATGGTAAAAGAATTTAGAATTACAAAACAGGGTAAAAAAGCGCTTGAAGATGAGCGAGATGAACTGACTTCACAGCGTGGAGAGATTGCTGAACGACTCGCAAGTGCTCGCAGCCAAGGGGACTTGACGGAGAATGCTGAGTTCGATTCAGCCAAGAACGATCAGCAAGTGCTTGAAAAACGTGTAACTGAGATTGAAAATATCTTAAAAAACCATGAGATTATCGAAGAAAAGAAATCGGATGTTGTTTCACTCGGTAGTAAAGTCGGTGTTCAGGTTAATGGCAAGGATTTTGAATATCAAGTCGTCGGCAAGGTTGAAGCTAACCCGAGCGAACGTCGAATTTCTGACGAATCACCGATTGGTTCAAGTCTGCTTAACCATAAAGTTGGCGATGAAGTTAGCGTCGAACTTGAAGCTGGCACTAAAAACTACAAAATCACCGCAATCAAGTAAAATTATATTTCGAACGTACCTTGTGCCATCAGTCTCAGTTCACCTGGTGCTAGTTATTCTAGCAATGAGATTAAATTGATTATCAGCTGATTTTAATCTTTATTCGTGTAGAATGCATCTATGGATACTGGAGAAACAACTAGATTTAAAAATCGAAAGTTCTTTTTAGTAGCTCTTGGTGTAAAAACTTTTGATGGGTTGCTGGCTCTAATCTTTGGCATTACGATTTTGTTTATATCCAAGAGTCAGATCCATCAATGGGCTGAATATTTTGTGAAGACGCAGCTGAGTAACGATGAGGGCATTATTGTCGCTAAATACCTACTGCAGCTCGTTAGTAGTATTTCTTTATCTACCCAGCAATTTGCAGCAATATATCTGATCGGTGATGGTGCCGTGAAACTTAGCATTGCATATGGTATTTTACGCGAGAAAATACGAGTTTACTATGTAGGATTTGTGTTCTTTTCTAGTGTTATTTTATTCCAGATTTATAGATTGGCACATGGTCACTCCAAACTTCTTATTATTTGGCTGGCTTTTGACCTGTTCTTTATGGTTTTGCTCATAAAAGACTATAGAAAAGAACTAAAGATGAGGGAACTTGTAGCTACCAATGATGAGTAAACAAACTAAACTGCCCGTTCGTAAAACACTAATTATACTTGGCCTTTTTTTGGCTATTCATTTTATAT
>CAZUNB010000005.1:42339-45176 GCA_964622235.1 uncultured Candidatus Saccharibacteria bacterium
AAAACTTCACTAAAATCACTTTATGAAGTAAAGCTTTGGTGGGTTCTATTTGGTCTTTCTGCGACTATAGCAAATATCGTACTTGGGAGTTTTGCCACGAAGGTTTACGCAGAAGGTAAAACAGAACTTTCTAAACTTTTTGCTATTCAGCTATCTTCATCTTTTCTAAATATTATAACTCCAGTCAGTGTCGGTGGAGCGGCGGTTGCAAGCAAATATTTTACTAAGAAATTAAAAATGCCGATAGGTAAAGCAGTGAGTGCGGCGACTATACCAACGATATCTATAACCATAATAATGCTCACAACTATACTAATAAGCTCACCAAAAACGATAACAACGCTTATCAATGGAGTTCAGGTCAACCGATCAATTTTGATATTGGCCTCTGTAGCCGTCTTAACATCTTCACTGGTTTTATTTACTCACCCTCACTTCAAGGATTTAAGAGTCAAATTTAAGAATCAAATAAATGGAGTTTTGGATTTGACCTCCGACAAGAAAAAGCTAGGTAGACTTGCCATGATTAATTCAGGGCAAATATTGCTTAGTGTTTTGACGCTACTTTTTTGCTGTACGGCTTTTAACGTAAATCTTCCTATGCACGTCTTAGTCGTTGTCATCGCTGTTGCAGGAGTTACAGGGCAAGTTGCACCGACACCGGGTGGTATTGGCGCTGAAGAGGCTGCTCTAGCGGCTGGAATGGGCCTGTTCGGTGTTAATGCAGGAGTAGCAGTAGCAATCGCTCTAATGTATCGACTACTAACTTTTTGGCTACCAATTATCCCAGGATATTTTGCCCTTAATTATTTGAATAGAACAAAGGCTATTTAATCTCTAGATGATTTAGATTTATGACTCTGCGGCTTATTGTGCCAGAGGTCTTAGGTAATGAGGCCGAGTGATAAACATCAATTGTTTGTAGATCCTAAGCATAGGCTAACTATAGCTGCCAACTCTGTCTGACTCGTTGTTTAACACTACAGATAACTCTGTTATAGTTAATGTTGAAATTAATGAAAGCGATAATGTATGGCGAGCATGCAGGAATACAGAGATGAACAGTTGCAGAAAATTGCGAGCTTAAAAAATCTCGGCATTGATTTATACCCATCAAAAAGCAATGTAACAATATCTCTTGACCAACTTGTTGAACAGTTCGATAGCTTGACGGACTCAGAGCAAGTTGTAGCCGGACGGATTATTAGTATTCGTCAACATGGTAAGCTGAGTTTTATCGATTTAGAGCAGAATGGCTCGACTATTCAGATTATACTCCGAGTCGATGACATTTCGAGTGATTACCCACAAGGAAAACTTAGCTACGAAGATATTAATCTGTTGACACGTGGTGATTTCGTCGAGATATTAGGTGCTGTTACCCACAGTAAGACCAAGCAGCCATCGATTTTAGCTTCCTCTATTCGAATTTTGAGTAAAGTCTTGCGACCACTTCCAGAGAAACTTGATGATAAAGAGACTCGACTTCGCCGCAGGTATCTTGATCTAGCGATTAACCCAGAGGTTCGTGAGCGATTCGTGAGGCGAAGTGTTTTCTGGCAAGCAACACGGCAGTTTCTGTTAGATGAAGGGTTTATAGAGATCAACACTCCTGTGCTCGAGCACACAACAGGTGGTGCGGATGCTAATCCATTCGTTACACATATGGACGCACTCGATCAAGATTTTTATCTTCGAATTTCACATGAACTTCCACTTAAGCGTTTGATTGGTGGAGGCTACGAAAAGGTTTTTGACATTGGTCCGCGTTTCCGAAACGAAAATTATTCGGACGAACATTTACCGGAGCACATTGCCATGGAGAGCTACGTTGCCTACCAGGATTACCAAGATGGCATGGACATGTATGAACGAATGATCAAGTTTGTAACTGAAAAAACTTGGGGAACATTACACTTCACAGATGTGAATGGATTTGAGGTTAATCTCGACCAGCAGTGGCCGCGAATAAAATACGCTGATATCATGAAAGAACGATTTGATGTTGATGTGTTTAATCCAGATTTTGAAAAACTTAAAAAAATACTCAAAGACAATAAAGTTGAGCTTGATGGTGACGTGAATATTAATCGTGCTCTTGATAGCGTTTGGAAGATTATTCGACGAGAATCTGCTGGTCCTTACTGGATGATTAATGAGCCAGTGGCGATCAGCCCATTATCAAAAGCCGAGCCGAGTGATCCACGTGTGACTCAGCGCTTTCACCCTATTATAGGCGGCAGTGAACTTGGTAATGGTTTCAGTGAGTTGAATGATCCTCAAGAACAGCTTGCTCGGTTTCTCGAACAGCAAAAGCTGCGGGCAGCAGGCGATGACGAAGCGATGATGCTCGATATCGACTTTGTTGAGATGCTTGAGTACGGTATGCCACCGGCTTGTGGCTGGGGAAATAGCGAACGAAACTTCTGGTTCTTTGAAGGAGTCAGTGCGCGCGAAGGAGTGATTTTCCCAAACCTGCGATTGGAAATTGATGAAACCACCAAAAAAATCTATCCTGAAGTTTCTTTTGAAGAAACAAAAAAAATTGACAGAGCTAGCTTGCCAGATTCAGCAGCTGTTGAGGGGACGCATAAATTGTATTTGGATGATTGGTATAAATTAGAATTTGATGCAAAAGTAGAAAATATTTCGAAAAATGATGAACATGAAACTGTCTTAGTGTTGGACCAAAGTGCTTTTTATCCTGGCGGTGGTGGTCAGCCGAACGATTTAGGGGTTATTTCGTGGAATGGCGGTCAGCTTGAACTGACAAAAGTTAGCAAAGAGAACGCCGGTGTGATTGCACATAGCGGTATTTTAAGTGGTGAAGCTCCAAA
>CAZUNB010000006.1:0-21475 GCA_964622235.1 uncultured Candidatus Saccharibacteria bacterium
GTTGTTTGCGGAAATTCTTAAAGAAAAGCCGGTTAGTTGGGAGGGAACTGTTTGCGCGTCACTTGATAAGGCCGATATCTTTCCAAAAACTGAATCGGGTCGTATTCACACCTCGATTGGTGTTGGTGGCTCGCCGCAATCAGTTATCAGAGCTGCCAAGTACGGCTTTCCGCTGATGCTGGCAGTGATCGGTGGCTCACCAGAGCGATTCGTGCCATATGTTCAGCTTTACCAACAAGCTACGGCGGAGGCTAAAACTAATGGTGATGAAATCGGCATACACTCACCTGGTTTTATTGCTGATACAGACGAAGAAGCTCGTGAAATTGCTTGGCCGGCGCATAAAACTAACTTTGATCGGATTGGTAGTACGCGTGGCTGGCCACCGATGAAACGACAACATTTTGACGAAGAGATAGAAAGCGGCTCACTTTATATCGGTTCTCCAGAAACCGTATCCCAAAAGATGGCAAAGACGATAAAGACTCTGGGTGCTAATCGATTCGATCTTGTTTATGGTGGTGGCCCGATGCCTGCCAGTGCGCGTCTGCACATGATTGAACTTTATGGCAAGCAAGTGATTCCCTGTATTCGAGAGTTGCTTAATGAATAGTGCAAAGCCGACACTTGGAATACTAGGAGCTGGTAAGCTCGGCACAGTCTTAGCGCAACTTGCTATCAAGGCTGGTTATACCGTCTATATCGCTGGGTCTGGTGATCCTGAAAAGATAGCCCTTAGTATAAAAGTGATTACCCCTGGTGCAACTCCTGTCTGGGCGAGTGAAGCCATCTCCTGGTCGGATATCGTTATATTAGCACTTCCGCTCGGCAAATATCGTAGTCTGTCGGCTGAAAATCTAAAAGGTAAACTAGTAATAGATTCGATGAACTATTGGTGGGAAGTTGATGGCAAAATGCCAGAGTTAGATAATGCTAATTCTTCGAGCGAAATGGTGCAGTTATTTTTGAACAAATCTCGAATTGTTAAGGCGATTAGTCATGTTGGTTATCATCACTTGTTTGATAATGCTCGAGCTAAAGGCGCTGACGATCGGAAAGCGATTGCTATTGCCGGAGATAACGATGCGGACAATAATATCGTATCAAATCTTGTTGATGATCTTGGTTTTGACCCAGTAATAATTGGCAAGCTCTCATCGAATAAGTTATTAGAACCCGAAGGTTCATTGTTTGGAGTTAGCGTAGGTAAGTCCAAATTATTACGAATTATCAATAAAAACTAGCTGTAAAATATTTAAACCTGTGTAAAATCATAAGCGACTGGTACAACACAATCCGCCAAGTCAGAACTATTTACGTTTAATGTTACGACTTATGTTTTCATAAATCTCTGCTCCCGTTTGTTATAATAACTACATGATTTACCTTATTGGCGGTCCACCAAAATGCGGCAAAACCACTTTAGCTAAAAAGCTTTCATTAAATTCAAAAATCCCTTGGGTGTCAGCTGATACAATTCAAAATGTAATAAAGCCGTATGTTGATGGGAGCGATTTTAATTCAATTTTTCCATTTAGCTCTGCGAATTTTTCCAGTAATGATGAAAAATACAACTTACTTTCAACTGATGAGATAATCAAATCCTATAGAGCACAGGCAAAATCAATGTTTGCTGCAATTGAGGCTTTTGTGCTATCTGAAATCACAGAAGGAAATGATTACATTGTAGAGGGTTACCATTTAGAGCCTCAATATATTGATACACTGACACAATCACATCCTGGTAAAGTGAAGGGTATAGTATTAGCTAAATTTAATGAGTCCGCCTTCATTGATTCAATCACCAAGAGTACGACGGAAAATGACTGGATATTGTCAAAAACTACTGATGAAAACACATATATAAAAATTGCAAAAATGGTTTCCGTATATAGTCACATTTATGAAGTTGAATCTAAGAGGTATGGTATTAAATTGATGAGAATGGACAATGATTTTGAGAAGAGTTTACATGAAGCCGTTGGGAGACTGGCTGACCTGCAGGAGTAGTAAACCAGTGAGTTGTTTAGGAAGTAAAAACTGAGGAAGGCAAAGCAGGTATTGTCTACAGAACTATTTATTCATTCGTAAGACTTATAGTGAACTCTATTAGACGAAGCCCAAATTACTTCTTTCGAGTCAACGCTCCAATCTTACACAACTTCGAACTTTGTGAGATAATGTTTTTATGATGATAAATCACATATGGTTTGATTTTAGTGAAACTATTGGAACCATAAACAGAGAAAGGCACACTAAGCTCAAATATTCTGAGTATGCTGGTGTTGTAGGTCGCCAAGTCTCGGATGAATTAAAACTGGAGTTTGATAGTTTGTATGAAAAACATCATCACAGTACTAGTGATATTTTCTATAAGCTTGGTAAGTCGTCTGACTGGTGGTCAAGTAGGATTGCTACGATTCCGCCAAGCGAACTTTATAAATTAGCTGATAATAATGTTCCTGAAGTTCTAGTAAAGCTAGGTGAAATACTGCCTATTTCAATTTTTTCTAACCTCGATTTAAAAAGTGTTCTTCCTGTGCTGAACATCGATAGTTCGCTATTCACTCATATCCTAAGCGCTGGAATGGTAAAGAAACCCAAGCCTGCAATTGACGGGTTCAGTAAAATCATAGAGCTTAGTAATTTAGCTGCAGAAGAAATATTATACATTGGTGATAAAGTTCAAAAGGATATTATTCCAGCCAAGAAAACTGGCCTCAAGGCAGGAATAATTTTTGATAAGTCCAAAGAAGCAGATTATTCATTTGGCTCATTTGATGAAATACTTGATTTCATAAAATTAGAAACTGAACAGTCATTATAATTCATCATGAAGATAAAAGCGTTATTATCTGATCTCGACGGCACGTTGGTAACCCGAGACACTAGCACCGAACTGCTTGAGCTGGTAGGTAAACGCAATGAGGGTGAAAGATTATTCAGCGAATATCAAGAACAACGAAATAGTGGCTATGATGGGCTTATTAAAAGAATTAATATGCTAAAAGGATTAGATTTATCGCTTATTGAGGTAACTATAAGGAAAAACCTAGCCATGGCTGAAGGGACTAAAGAGCTATTTAAGTATTGTAAAGCCAATGGGATTATCACAATAATTGCCTCCGGCAGCATAGAGCCTATTTTAGAGATATACAAACAAGAGCTTTCTGCGGACTTCATTGTTGGATCAAAGCCACATATTAAAGCAGGAAGAATTGACAGTATTTCGCGAGCTGACTACCCTCCAGAAAATGAGCATTTTAAGGTTGTAGGTATTATGAAAATTCTTAAAGAATTGGGAATTAACAAAGAGGAGTGTGTCGCTTTTGGTGATAGTCGAGCAGATATACCGATGTTTCGACTTGCAAAGCTGCGGATAGCAACAAATCCAAAGGGTGGGATTGAAAAGCATTCAGATTTTACGGTGGGCAGCCCTTTCGACGTCATCGGACTAATGAAAAATTACGAGTAGCGTGCACAGTTTTATTTTTTATAACCCGAATAAAAGCATACGAAGTAAACTGAAAACCATGTATAAAGATTATCTGTCGATAACGCTTATGCTTGGTACACCGAGAGGGATTCGAACCCCCGGCCTCCTGATCCGAAGTCAGGCGCTCTATCCAGCTGAGCTATCGGTGCGTAGTCTTGTTATTATACCAACTTACTAGTATGCCTGTATAGAGCTGTTTCGGTCGACAATAATCCGTTACAATTAACAATATGACAAAGCCATTACCGAAAAACGCCAAATTGGTACCGAAGGAAGCAAAGAAAGTTTTTTCCGGTGAAATTTTTGATACTTATCAGTGGCTGCAGAAGATGTACGATGACAGCACTGTTACATTTGAAATGCTCAAGCGGGCTGATACTGTACTGATGCTTGGTGTACTGAATGATGAGAAGGTTTTACTGCTTGAACAAGAGCAACCCGACAGGCCTAAGCACTGGACAATTCCAGCTGGACGAGTTGATCAAGATGAAGATATTCTGACAGCAGCAAAGCGTGAAATGCGGGAAGAGACAGGCTATGACTTTGCTGACTGGAGATTGGTCTACGTCGAGCAGGCGCACACTAAAATTGAATGGTTCAGTTATTTGTTCGTTGCTACAAACCCAGTTGAAAAAGGCGAACAATCGTTGGATGCTGGCGAGAAAATATCGGTCTATGAAGTTGAGTATAAGGCCTTAGTAGAACTGGTTCGTGATGGGTCAATTAATTGGGCTGGTGCTATTTCTCGAGCGCTTCTTAACGGTCAAGACCAACTTTCTGATATACTGACTCTTTCGGATATAACAACAAATGCGTGAATTAAATGGCAAAGTACTGGCTGAATATATAAAAGAGCGTCAAGCAAAGCAAGCGGGACTGTTGATTGCGCGCGGTGTCGAACCAAAACTTGTAATAATTCAAGCTAAAGATGACGCAGTGATTGATTCCTACGTTAAGATGAAGCGACGCTACGGAAAAGACATCGGAGTAATGGCGGAAATTCGAAAAATTGATCAATCTAAGCTCATCGAAACAATCGAAGATGCTAATCAAGATGATAATGTTCATGGGCTAATCGTTCAGCTACCGTTGACCGACAATTCGCAAGCTGATGAGGCGGTGCGTTTTGTAAATCCAAAAAAAGACGTTGATGGTTTGAGTGAAAAACCTGATTTTGAGCCTGCTACCGCTACTGCAATACTATGGTTATTAGCAGGATACAATGTTGATTTGGTTGGTAAGAAAATTGCGATTATTGGTCAAGGAAGATTAGTCGGTGAACCTTTGAGTCGTATGCTCGAAAGCAGTGGCCATGAAGTTGTGAAAATAGATGAATACACTAAAAATGCCTCAGAAAAAGTACGAGAGTGTGACGTTATTGTTACAGCAACTGGTGTGCCAAGATTAGTAAAGTCTGATTGGATAAAAGAGGGCGCTGTGGTTGTCGATGCAGGTACCGCTAGCGAGGGTGCATTTGTTGTTGGTGATGTTGATGATGCGGTTCGTGAGCGAGATGATTTAAAAGGGATTACCCCACTCAAAGGTGGTGTTGGACCGCTAACAGTTTGCGCTTTGTTCGAGCACACGTTGATTGCGGCTGAAAACCTCACGCATTAATATGCGCTATACTGGAGATTGTAATGATAAGTAAAATAAAAAAAAGAATATATTTTTTGGTGGCAGGATATTTTTGGTTGTGGGCCGCTGCAGTTCTTGATCGTTGGCAGCCTGAAATCATCGTTGTTACCGGTAGTAATGGCAAAACAACACTTTTAAATCTACTAGAATCGCAGCTTAAAGAAGATGCTAGGTACACACATAAGGCTAATAGTGCTTTTGGAATTGCTTTTAATATCTTGGGGCTTGAACGAAAAAATCTACAACCAAGCGAATGGTTTATGTTGTTTCTGAAAGCACCAATTGCTGCGTTTACTCACACACCGAAACAAAAAATATACATAGTCGAAGCTGATGCTGATAGACCTCGTGAAGCCAGTTTTATTGCCAAAAAATTGAGACCTGACATAACTCTTTGGGTTAGTAGTGATAGAACTCACAGCATGAATTATGACAAGCTCGTAGTTAGAGGCGGCGCCGCCTCGGTTGATGAGGCAATAGCTCAGGAATTCTCACAGTTTGCTAGAAACACAACTGAGCTGGTATTGGTTAAAGACCAACCATCGATGCTCGAGCAACTTAAAGAAATTGAAGCGGCAGTTAAGCCAGTATCTATGGATTCACTAAAATCATATAAACTCTTAAAACAATCAACTGAATATACTACGAAAAAAGGTAACAAATATACTGTTCCGGCTATTCTTCCGGAAGTCGCCTTTATGCAAGTTGCTATGTCGCACATGCTCATGAAGTACCTCAAGCATAATTTTGATCCCAGTTTTAGCGGCTATATGCAGCCTCCCGGCAGAAGTTCAGTCTTTAGCGGGGTAAAGAATAGTATCTTATTTGATAGTTCATATAATAGTAACTTAGCTAGTGTAACAGAGGTTATTAAAACTTTTGCTCTTTATCCTGGTAAAGTAAAATGGTTAATAATAGGCGATATGATTGAACAGGGAAATAGCGAAGCAGAAGAGCATAAAAAGCTTGCTAAGGTAATTTCAAAATTAGAATTTGACCGTATTATTTTCGTTGGTCCACGTGTTGGTCGTTATACTAAGCCCGCTCTTCTTAAACTAAGAACAGATATTATCCAAGCCGCATTTGATCAGCCAAAACAGGCGCTTGATTATATTAAGCAAGAGATTGAAGGCGACGAAGTGTTATTTTTTAAGGGTGCGCGTTGGCTCGAGGGAATTATCGCCAATTTACTAGAAGATCCGTCAGATCGCGATAAACTATGTCGTCGAGAAGAAAAGTACCAAGAATATCGTGAGGTGCAAAAGGTAGGTTAGATGCTACTTTTTATTAGGTAGTTAACTGATAAAGCCATTGCTAAGCTAATAGGTTATAATGGATTAGTTATGAAAAAGATATATGCACTTCATGGTTGGAGCTATAGCACTGATAAATGGGAGTCGTTATTGAACGAGATGGCTTCTCGCAATGTTGATATTGAAATTATTAAGATTCCTGGCTTGACCGCTCCACTTAAGAAGGTTTGGAATATTGACGACTATCTGACTTGGCTTGATGAAATTTTACCTAAAGAAGATGTCACTCTGCTTGGCCATAGCAACGGAGGCCGCTTGGCACTTAATTTTGCCTGGGTCTATCCTGATCGAGTCAAAAAATTGATATTAATCGACAGTGCAGGCGTGCCTGACAGAGGGCTTGCCAGAGCAAAACGAATTGTCTTTAAAGTTGTCGCAAAAGTAGGAAAAAGGGTTGTTGAATCGCCATTAGCCAAGAAGTCGTTATATAAACTTGCTCGCGTCCATGATTATAATGATGCTTCGGAGATGATGAAAAAGGTGATGACTAATATGTTGGTAAGTGATCGTAGCTTAGATCTTAGTGAGATTAAAACACCAACCCAAATTATTTGGGGAGCAGATGACAGTATAACACCACTACGAGATGGTGTTCATATGAAGCACGAACTTGAAAATGCACGATTCTCAGTCGTAGAAGGCGCTCGTCATAGTCCACACTTTACGCATGTTCATCAAGTTGCTGATTTAATTTTTGAGGCTTTGTAGTCGGTGGCAATATTTAATTCACTCGGTAGTAATTATCGATTTAAGCAAGTGATGCAGATTTTGCTTGGGCTTGGTGATCGAGTTGATAACGATCAACTGGTTGCAAGTCTAGAGCAAGATTACAGTGGTATTGCCACATTGACATACAAAGCTCGTGAAGCGATGACACTTGGCTTCCGTGAATTAAAACTACCAGAATCAAGTAAGATAATTGTCAATGGCTATACTTGTTTTGCCGTTGAAGATTCGATAACCTCTGCTGGGCTAACACCCGTCTACGCTGATATTGACCCAAGTCTGTTTCATTTTGGACTTAAAGAATTGGAACAAGCTTATAGCGAGGATCTAGATAGTAAGGTCGTCGTCATTCAAAACACCTACGGTATTGGTTTCGACATCAAACCAATTGAAAATTTTTGTAAGAATAATGGTTTAATCCTAATCGAAGACTTAGCTCATAGCATAGGTGGCACCTACCTTGATGGTCGTACCATGGGTACGATTGGTGATATGGTGATTTTAAGCTTCGGTAGAGACAAGGTGATTGACACTGTTTCTGGTGGTGCACTAATAGATCGTCGTGATGGTGCTCGAGAGATTACCCTGACCAAAAAGATCTCATGGCTAACGCAAACAGTAGATCGGTTGTATCCGTTAAACACTTGGAAGATTCGGTTGCTCTATCCGATTAAAATTGGAATTATCTGGCAGGTTATAGCCAAAAAGATTGGTTTATTGCCGCGTGCAGTTGATTGGCCAGCTAGTGTTGCTCATTTGTTGCCATACTGGTATCAGCGACGAATTATTTACGAGTTATACCACATGGATGATATGTTACTGCACCGTAGAGAGATAGCGATGATATATCAAGAATCTTTGCCGAAGAGTATGATAAGCCCTACCCTAACAAGACAATCAATTAACATTGGAACAATGATACGGTATCCAGCTTTAGTTAAAGATCCAGTAGGTGTCTTGGCAGCGTTGCGAGAGCAAGAGATTTATTTAGCAGATATATGGTACGATGCACCAATTGCACCAATTCGCTTTCGCGATAAAACACAGTACAAAAAATCTAGTTGCCCAAACAGTGAAGATTTAATTAGTAAAGTAATAAACTTACCCACTCATAGAAATATTTCGACGCATATAGCACGCAAGATAGTGACAATACTTAATGAGGTTGAAGGGAAGAAATAAATTAGATGAGTGATTATCAAGTAAAAGAAATTAATGATGAGTCCAACTGGGAAGATTTTGTCACTGCTCAGCCCGAGGCGAATTTCTTGCATAGCTGGAACTGGGGTAAATTTAATCAGCGAATTGGTCATGATATTGTTAGGCTTGGGGTGTATCGTTCACAACATCTTTGCGGTGTAGTACTGGCAATCGTCGAAGAAGCCAAGCGTGGAAGATTTATTGCGGTGCCAGCTGGGCCACTATTGGATTGGGATGACGAGGAAGCTACCAAAGTTTGTTTTGATGCTATTCGCGAATTTGCTAAATCAAAACGGGCTGTCTTCGTTCGAATTAGGCCACAACTGGTTGATACTGAGACCAACCAGGCTCGTTTTTTGCAACTTGGGCTACGTTCAGCACCGATGTATCTCCATGCCGAACATACTAGTCAGCTTGATTTAACTTGGAATCAAGAAGATATGCTTGCTGCTATGAGAAAAAATACGAGATACGAGATCCGTAAATCAGAAAAACTAGGAATAAGGATTGAAACCACTACAGACGAAACAAAACTCCGCGAATTTTATAATCTACAGATCGAAACTAGTAAACGACATAATTTCATTCCATTTTCTTATGATTATCTTCATGAACAGTTCAAGGTTTTCAGCCAAGACAATCAAGCAGTTTTGTACAGTTCATATCTAGAGGATGAGCTATTGGCTCAAGCTTTCGTTATATTCTATGGGAAAGAGGCCGCGTATCATTATGGTGCAAGCACTGAAAAAGCTCGTAAAGTGCCGGGCGCATACGCAGTGCAATGGAGAGCGATTCTTGATGCTCGAGAGCGCGGAATGGAACGCTACAACTTTTGGGGGGTGACCAATCCTGAGGAAAAAGATCATCGTTTCTATGGAGTTAGCGTTTTTAAACGTGGTTTTGGCGGTCAGGATGTTATCTATCTTCATGCTCACGATATGATTATAAATAAACCACGATATCTGATTAATTACATCGTAGAATCGATTCGCAAGCGTCGTCGACATGTTTAGTAGCTAGACATCTCGCCGATAATTGACTAGCATATAGTGATGAACGACACAGCTGAAAACTCTAAAGATCATAATTTTGATGATCGAGCACGTAGGTATCATGCCAAAGCGCCAGCTGGAAAAATAAAGATAGGTCTAACCAAGCCAAACAAGACAAGTGACGATTTGTCACTAGCATATACACCTGGTGTAGGTGCTATTAGTAGAGACATCGCTGAAAACCAAGCAATGAGTTGGAAGTACACTAACCGTGCAAATACAGTTGCTGTTGTGTCTGATGGTACGGCAATCTTAGGTCTTGGTAATCTTGGGGCTCAAGCTGCTATGCCGGTTATGGAGGGCAAGTCTGCTTTATTTAAACAATTTGCAGATATTGATGCCTACCCATTATGTTTGAAAATTCCGAATATGGAGATTACTGACGAAGGATATATTGAGGCTTTATCGCAAGCTACTGCAGCTTTAGCGCCGAGCCTTGGAGGGATTAATCTTGAAGACATTAAAGCGCCACAATGTTTTGCGGTTCTCGACCGAGTTCGTGAGTTGGTTACTATTCCTGTTTTCCATGATGATCAGGATGGTACTGCGGTTATTGTTACGGCAGGCGTCCAGAACGCCCTTAAAGTTGTCGGTAAGCAACTCCATGATATTCGGATATTAATTAACGGAGCTGGTGCTGCTGGCATTGCCACAGCACGATTATTCAAAGCAATGGGTCTGCCGACTTCTCAGCTATTTGTATGTGACAGTCGAGGTTTAGTTGCCAGCGATCGATCACTCCATTCAAGTAAAGCCGAGTTCGCTCAAGAGAAGACCGTTCCACTTGAAGAAGCGGTTAAGGGCGTTGATGTTTTTATTGGTGTTTCAAAAGCAGGATTATTGAAATCAGATATGGTCAGATCAATGGCTGAGAATCCAATAGTCTTTGCTGCTGCTAACCCAATTCCAGAAATATTGCCTGAAGTAGCCAAGGAAGCTGGCGTGGCTGTGATCGGCACTGGTCGAAGTGACTACCATAACCAAATCAACAACTCTCTTGGGTTCCCTGGGATATTCCGTGGCGTTCTCGATAGCGGTGTTCAAGAAATCACGCCATCGATGCTAATCGCTGCTAGTAAAGCATTGGCAAGTCTAAGCCAGGAATCTCCAAGTGATGAAGTTCGAGTAATCCTAGAAAGCTCTTATCCTAATGAGGCAAAAGCTGGTATGTTTGATGGTGATATGTCATCTGATTACGTACTACCAAAGCAGTTTGATGTTCGCGTCGTAGCACGAGTCGCTCGTGCTGTTGCTGAAACGGCAATCAGTGAACAGAAAACTAGAAATCAGATTAATGATTTTGATGCTTATGAAGCTGCGATAATTGATGAGGCACTCAGTCGTTGGCGAATAACTACTGATGACTAATTTCTAATAGCCCCATTACTATGGACAACCCATTTATAGGTTGTTAGCCCCTCAAGACCAACTGGTCCGCGAGCGTGTAATCTTCCAGTGCTGATACCAATTTCTGCTCCTAGTCCATACTCAAAACCGTCAGCAAACTGGGTAGAAGTGTTAACCATGACAGATGAAGAATCGACTTGTTTAATAAAAGTATCAGCTGACATCTTGTCCTCAGTAATTATTGCATCGGTATGACCGGTTCCATACTTGTTGATATGATTGATTGCTTGATCGAGGCTGTCGACAATTTTGATTGCAACAATCGGTGCTAAGTACTCCTCTGACCAGTCTTGCTCGGTTGCTGACTTAACCGTTTTAATTATTCCTTGTGTTGTTGCATCGCCACGAATCTCAACACCTTTTTCAATTAATTTATTGGCTAATTCTGGTAGCACATCATGGGCTATCTGCTTGTGAATTAATATCTTTTCGGTAGCACCACAGATGCCGTAACGTCTAGTTTTAGCATTGAGTGCAATCTCGACTGCTATTTTATGATCGGCACAGCTATCAATGTAAGTATGACAATTTCCTTCAAGGTGTAGTAATGTTGGAATTTTGCTAGTTTCCTGGATATGTTCTAGCAATCGGCGACTACCACGAGGGATAACCAGGTCAATCGCATCGTCGCGTTTTAGTAGTTCCGCACTTAATTCCCGGGAATTTTCAGTTATAACTTGAACGGAGCTTTCTGGAAAGTCATTTTCTGCCAGCGATTGCTCGATTACTTTTGCTAAAACTTTATTAGTGTTATTTGTTTCCGAACCGCCTTTTAGGATGATTACGTTGCCACTTTTCAGTGCTAGGCTGGCGGCATCAATGGTAACATTGGGACGAGATTCAAATATCATTAAAATGGTTCCGATTGGAATACTTATTTTTGAAGTAGTGATGCCAGAGACCTGCGTTGTCTCGTCACGACGGATTCCAAGCGGGTCAGGAAGATCAATGATTTTACTGACACCGTCTGACATAGCTACAATACGATTATGGTCTAGTGTGAGTCGATCGATAAAGGCATCTGGTTTGTCATTGTTTCTTGCAGCAGTAACATCTTTCTTGTTTGCTGCTAAGAGTTCTTGTTCGTGAGAAGTAAGATTCTTGATGATTGACTGCAAACAGTTATTACGAATATTGAGCTCACTGATACTTATCACTTTCTTAGCTGTCTCGACACCTTCAATGATTTGGTCAATGTTCATAATGACAGCTCCTTTGATCTTTCTGCGGCAGCCTCAACCGCATTGGTTATAATTTTTGAGAAATTATCTCGCTTAAGGCTTTCTATCGCTTTCTCGGTTGTTCCACCTTTACTGGCGATTATCGAGACTTTAGCTTTAGCCGACTCAGTGTTTGATAGTTGCATACTACTAGCTCGTAGAGTCTGATTAGCAATAGCTCGTGCTTCACCCATTGAAAAACCATTTCTTAAAGCATTTTGCTCCAGCTGGTTTGCAAGTTCAAAGAAATATGCTGGTCCGCTGCCGGCGATGGCAGTAAAGCTATCGAACTGGGACTCTTGTTTGAGCCAAATCGTTTTGCCCCAGTGATTCATTATGTCGGTAATTAATCGTTTATCTTCAAGTGTTGTCGACGAACTCGCCAGCGCCGCAGTTAGTGATTGGCCAGCACAAATACCTATATTTGGCATGGTTCGAATGATTCTTTTTGACCCCAGCTGGTTTGAGATTTTGGAAATCGATACACCGGCCATAACAGAAATAACTACTTTATTTTTGGTGTAGTGCTTGATTTGATTCGCCAATGCAGTAAATTGTTGTGGTTTAACTGCAATAATAATGACCGTACTATCAACCAATATCGAATAATCTTTAGTCTTCGAATCTAAGCAAGTAAGTTCGTGAATTTTTTCAAGTTGTGAGGCAATTGCTCCACCGATAGTACCGTTTCCGATAACGATTATATTACTCATGGCTGGCTCCGAATGTACGCATCGTAGTGAATTAGTGGTTTATCAGCATGTTTTCCAATTAGATCCCTAGCAGTTTCGGCATCATATTGACTTTGTCCGTAACCAATAATTCCGCCATCCTGGTCGACAACTGAAATGACATCCTGAACTGAAAATTCACCAGTTATTTCAGTGACCCCAACCATGAGTAAGCTAGTTGCCTTTTTATTTCTCATAACCTCAGCAGCTTTTTTATCAACGCTAATAGTGCCTTGTGAAAATTGAGCATGGTCAAGAATCCAGCGCTTTTTAGCAATTAAATGTTTGTCAGCAAAAAATGTTGTACCTACTGGTTTGCCTAGACTAGCTTTAAAGATTATGTCTGTATCAAGCCCCGAGCAGATAGTGACGGGGATCCCTCGACGAGCAACGCGTTGTGCAGCCAGACACTTCAACATCATACCTCCTCGTCCGTGTGCCGATGTCTTATCATTAACTAGTTCTCGCCAAGAATTATCATTGTTCTCGACAGTCTTTATTAGGTTTTTCTGATTGTCTAGCAAACCAGCTACACTACTCGCAAGAATTAACCGTTCAGCACCGAGCAATGAAGCAACTAATCCAGCGATTTCGTCATTGTCACTAAAAGCAAATTCACGATCCGCAATCACATCATTTTCATTTATCAGTGGTACAATATTTTCTTTGAGTAGCTCATTTAGTCCAGAACGGATTTGTAGATAATTACTACGGGAGCGAAAATCATCTTTACCAATAAGTACTTGTGCAACAGCTAGATCAGATTGACGAAAGGCTGTTTCGTATGCATTAAAAAGCGAGGGTTGTCCAAGAATGGCATAGAATTGTCGTGATTTTTGATGAGGCAAAGCATAGGCTTGTTTTCCGAGTGCAGTGGCACCAGAAGTCACTAAACACACTTGATATGATCGTGTCTTTAATTCGGCTATTATTTTAGCTAAATTATGTAGCCAAACATCATAGTGCGGTTGCATAATGAGAGCTGAGCTGAGTTTTATAATAATCGAACGCATGATTTTATAGTAACTGAAAATGAGAGGCCAAGCCAATATTGAATAACACTTCGTCAATTAGTCGCATTTCCTAGGCATTAGTCAAGCTGCAGAACTTATTTTTACTCATTCCAGGGTCCAGGGTAACCAGGGAAGTAGCTTAAACGGAGTTTATGTTTCATATGACCTTTCTCAAATAATTGTTTATATAAATCGACACAGAATTCTTCCGGTCCAGCCAGGTAGATATGCTGTTCGCTGATATTATCTACCGAAATCTCAATATCTTCATAGGTGATTCGTTTTTCTTGAGTAACAAGATTAAAGTTTATTTCTTCAATCTCTGATATATAAATTAGTTGATTCTTTTTTGCACCGTAAACTAGAGTAGTTTGTTGTAACTGATCTTTCCTGTCACTCTGGTCGAGATCAAGCAACATCGAACGAAATGGTGTAATTCCAATCCCAGCAGCAATCAACAGCACTGGTTCTGGACTTCTTGGAATGTTGAAATTGCCGATAGCCGGTGAGCTATGCACGACGTCACCTTCTGACAGTTTCTGAAGGGCTTGTTTGAATTTGCTAGGATTGGTTTCTGAAATTTTAATCGTAAATCGAATTTCTTTTTCCTGTGGACTGCTCGACATTGAAACCCAATGACTACCAACATCTTTGATACTCATCTCTATATAGTCACCGGCATCGAAGTTGAAACCATTGGGCTTTCGAAAATACAATTCCCAGATATCACTGATTAAATGTTGTTTACGGATGAAAAGAAGTTCCATAGCTACGATGGATTATTCTGAAAGAGCAGTTCGCACTTTTTCGGCTACTTGCTTCGGGGTCATGTCGGCTTTAACAATATAGTCAACCACGTTAGAATCATCACTAACAGTTGGCATTTCATTCTCACCCATGTTGGTCAAAACAATAACTTTAATATCTTTACCCCAATCAGTTTTGCGAAGCTCGCGCAGCATCGTATCTCCATTCATCACGGGCATCATCAAATCGAGCAATACGATATCAGGTTCTTCTTTTTCGATTAGCACTAAGCCATCTTTGCCGTTACCAGCCGTAACGACCTTATAGTCAAGCCCTGTAAACTTCATACGATACATCTGCACAATTGCGATGTCATCTTCAATAATTGCTACTTTGATCATGGTCATATCTTAGCGTAATAAGAGTTATAAATAAAGACGCAAATAGTTAGTCAACGATAGCCTGGAGCACTCTCAGGCCTTTTCGTAACTCATCCATACTCGTTCCGTATGAGATTCTAAAATGTGTACTCTCGCCAGAGAATGCACTGCCAGGAACAATTAGTAGGTTGTTTTTAAGTGCAAGTTGAAAAAAGTCACCACTATTGAAATTATTTGGACATCTTATATAGAGATAATATGCACCATCGCCCCCAGCGACATCGAAACCGATTGAATGTAGTTCTGAAATAGCAAAATCTCGCTTCAGTCTATAATTTGATAAATCAGGTTCAACCTTTAGTGCTTCGATTCCAGCATATTGTGAAATTGTCGATGATGCGAAAACGCTGTACTGTAGTACGTTATTTAGAGTTTTGATAAGTTCAAGTGGACCATTAATGTAACCAAGTCTCCACCCCGTCATAGCATGTGATTTTGAAAAACCATTCATTGTAACTGTGTTTTCATAAATACTGCCGATACTAAAGTGCTTACCTTCAAAAACATATTTTTCATAGATTTCATCAGAAATTATTAGAGTATCAAAAATTGAAGCTATATCGGCTATCTTTTTCAAGCAATCTTCACCATAAACTGCACCTGTAGGGTTATTTGGGCTATTAATCACTATTGCTTTTGTGTTTTCTGAAACTGCATGGTTTAGTGCATTAATATCTGGCTGGTAATCATACAAACATTTAATCGATGTGACCTTAGCACCTATCATCTGAGCCAGAAAACTATAGGGAGGATAGCTAGGTTCGATGATGATTATTTCGTCTCCCGGATCAATGATTGTTAGATATAAAGCCATTTGCCCAGTTGTCAAACCAGGCACGACTGAGACTGTGTCGGCAGTTGCAGCTATATTATTTTCTTTTTGGAGTTTCTTAGCTATGGCTTCTCGGAGTTTTAGCAAACCATTCGCTGAGCTGTAACGAGTATAGTTATTATTAATTGCGTCTATCCCAGCCTGCTTGATAGAACTGTTCGTATTTTCTTCGGGGAGGCCTACACTTAAGTCAATAAGGTTTGGGTTGTTTTGTTTGGCTTCAAAAATGGTCTGAAATTCATTTTTATTATCGTTTTTTATTCTTTTTGAAATGGTTTTCATAGTTTCCTTCTTGTATATTCAATCATAAATGTATATAGTATACAAATATAATTCAATGTTGATAAAATATAAAAATGAATACTGATATCAGAGCAAACGGAGCAGATCATCTCACCTCTACTAACACTGAGCCTATAGATGTATTGAACGAGTCGATAGGCAAAAATTCAGCTAGAGATATAACCAGGTTTTCAAGTTTAGACCCAAACTTGATGATTGAGATAGGTAGAAATAAAAGCCTCAAACTATTCCATGAAGCGTCAGAAAGAGTGCCTGCATATTCGAAGTTTTTGAAAGAACACGACATTAACCCAAAAAGTATAAAAAAGTACAGTGATTTTTTGAAAGTTCCCTGGACTGACAAAGAAAACTATTTCAAAAAATATTCATTAAATGATATAGCTTGGGATGGAAAAATTGAAAAAGCAAATATGATTGCCAGATCTTCTGGATCTAGCGGCAACCCATTTTTTTGGCCGAGTGATAATAGACAAGTAGATGAAGTTTCATACTTTTATGAAAACGTTTTTCGATCTATGTTTGGCATGCCTAAGAAGAGCACTCTTGTGATTATTGCTTATGGGATGGGTTCTTGGGTAGCAGGAACAATGTCTTTGTTAGCAGGAGCTAAGATTGCCGAGAAAACAAACACTACATTTATCACACCAGGATATAATCGAAAGGAGGTCGTAGAAATAGTTGAAAAACTAGGATTTTATTTCGAACAAATTGTTATTTGTGCATATCCTCCACTATTAAAAGAAATAATTGACACTGGACTTGCTATGGAGCTTGACTGGACTTTGTACAATATCAAGTATATTTTTGGCGCCGAATCGATTAGTGAAGAATTTCGTGATTATATGCACGAGGTCGCCGGTATAAAGAGCAGCTTGATGGGTTCTATGAACACTATTGGATCTGCCGACGCCATGGTCCTTGGACATGAAACGCCAGTATCAATTGCTGTGAGGCGTTTCTTAGGACAAAATGATAAAGTAAAGTTATTCAACGACAATAGAATGCCTACCCTTGCTCAGTACTATCCTTGGCAGAAAGACCTATTCATCCAAGAAGATGAGCTTATTCTAACTGTTAATAGTGGGGTTCCTCTAATTAGGTATAACATACATGATAATGCGAATATATTTCAGTATGATGAGATAAATGAAAAATTGAAAATTGCCGGTACTAGCACTGCAAAGTTGGTTGAATCGGTCCAGTCATCAAGTGTTAACTATGACTGGAAGCTACCTTTTGTCGCTATTTATGGCAAGAGTACTAATGCCGTAAAGTTTTACGGAGCTTTCATATACCCAGAAAACATTAAAGCAGCCCTTGAGCTCCCACATAATGCTCGTGTATTAAGTGGAAAATTTTTGATAAAAGTTGGATACGACGAGAGCCACAACCAAATGATAGAATTAACATTAGAGGCAAATATGAATAGAGATCCACTAGGCATTGATATTACTAAGCTAAAGAATGACATTGTGCAAACAATATTAAAATTAAATTCTGAATACGTAGCCGTACATAATGATATTGGCGAAAAATCGGAACCAATAATAAGTATTGTTGAATATGGAAATCCGAATTTTAAATACACAATTAAACATAAATATACTAAGGACTAGTGATGGATTATTCAAAAGAGCTCCACAAGATAATTAAATTTGATCATGACAATGCTGATAGCCAGCTTAAGTCATTCATAAAGGATAATAAGATTCAATTCGTAAATAATGATTTGAGTCTTGCAATAAACGAACTATATGATATTTCTTTTCCAGACCAAAAAGACCAAAAATACAAAACCCATTGGAAGCATTTCATTAAGCGCTATGAAGGCAATGACTATGGCAACTGGGTCTACTATCCTTGGCTTTCAAGAATTGTTCACTTCCCCGAAAAGGATGACTTGAGACGTTTGAGAACCTCACGGAACCGCAATTTGATTACTGAGGACGAGCAGAGAAAACTATATCAGTCAACAGCTCTTGTAGCCGGTCTTAGTGTCGGAAGTAACGTAGTTGAGGCACTAGTTTCTCAGGGCATTTCAGGGAAAATGATTTTAGCTGATATGGATATTTTGGAGCCCAGTAATTTAAACCGTATAAGATCACCTTATTGGCATGTTGGTACACACAAAGTTGATGCGATTCGGATGAAAATTGCCGAGATTGATCCATATGTTGAAGTAGTTGGTCTTAGAGAAGGCATAGATGAGAGCAGTCTCAATCAAGTTATAAATGAGCATAATCCAGACATTTTAATTGACGAAATGGATAGTCTAGCTGAAAAAATAAAATTAAGAGAGATTGCCAAAGACAAAAAAATTCCTGTTGTTGGAGCCGCAGATAATGGATATAACACACTACTAGATATTGAGAGATATGATGTTGATGCACAATTATTCAATGGAAGCATACCTGCTGATATATTAGACCAGCTAGTTAATGGAAATTTCAACAGAGAAGAACTAGGACTAATAATTGGTAAGTATTTCGTTGGAGCAAACAATATTTCTCTTAGGATGTATAAATCCTTAGCTGAAGTTGGAAGAACATTACCAAGCTGGCCGCAACTGGGGGGTACGGCCGCCCTAGCTGGTACTATCGTTGCGTATGCAGTTATGCAGATTATTTTGGGTAGTAAAATTAAATCAGGCAGATTTATTATTGGTCCGGATCAGCATATTGGTCCGCTAGGTACCCGTGAAGAAACCCTAGAATTAGAAAGATATAAAAGAATGCTAGAAAATTTTACTAGCTAATATGAGAATTTTTCTTTACATAACAATAATATCTGCACTTACACAGTTTGTCATTGCCTTGTTCGTGTTAATTCAGAATAAAAAGAATGCTACAAACATAATCTTTAGCCTGCTTTCTTTATTTTTAATAATCTGGGTTCTGTTAACATTTTATTTTAATATAAATCCAAGAACAGAAGGTGGAATACTGATTGTCCGATTGACTATGGCAACTGTCGTAATCCAGAACACTCTCTTCTTTTTTTTTGGAAAAGTATTTCCTAGGAGCAAGATAAATTTTTCAATTAGTAATTGTATATTTCTGTTATTCAGTGCAGTTACTTTTTCGGCCGCGCTATCACCTTTTTTATTTATAGGATTAGAGCTAACGTCTATTTCAGCAAGTCCGATACCCGGACCCGCTATGCCTGTATTTTTAATCCATGCTATTGTGGCCATTTCTGGAGGTTTCAAGGCTTTAGGTAAAAAGGATGTAGCCTTCAATAAATCACATCGTGCTCAAATAAAATTTATAAAGCTTGCTGCAATAGTACTTTGGGTAGTCGTCCCTATAACTAACTTAATTTTTACGCTAGTCTTTAAGACCCTACTATTTACTTTATTCAGTCCTATTTACTCACTAGCTTTTTCTTCAGTGATTGCTTATGCAATTGTTAAACAAAAATTATTTGATATTCGCTTAATTGTTGCTAGATCAGTGGTGTATGGTTTAGTTTTATTAACTTTGAGTCTTATGTACTCAACAATTATTTTTGGGCTATCGCTTCTTTTTTATGGTAATGCCACTACGCAACCAACAACTCAGCAACTATCAAACATTGCGTTAGCGGTTTTCTTGGCTTTTACCTTCCAGTACTTAAAGCGTTTCTTTGATAAGCTAACAAGCAGAGTTTTTTTTCGGGACCTGTATAGTTCCGAAGAGTTTTTGAGTGCACTTGGAAAAGAATTATCCGAACGAAGAGATTTAACTGCCCTACTACAAAATAGTCTGGTTTTAGTTTCAAGTACATTAAAAGCCAATCGGGCAAGTTTGATTGTGCTCGACAAAGACCAGACTAGAATATTGAAGACTAGTAGTGTGAACTCAAAAGGCAAATCTCTTCCTACTTTTGATATGCTTAATAAGTTTAATAACGATCTACTGAGTTCTCATGATGAAATAAGATCCGATTCTTTGAAGTACAAACAGATGGAGAAGTATGATTTAGACATTATACTTCGACTCGGGGAGAAAGAGAATGTAACAGGCTATTTATTGCTTGACGTGAAGAGTGGTGGCAATTCATATACAGCGCAAGACTTGCAAGTATTAGAAATTGCCTCGAAACAACTTGCTGTGGCAATTCAGAATGCTCGTTATGTCAGCCAGATTGCAGAATTCAACAAAACTTTGCAAGGTGAGATTAAGCGCGCTACTTCAAAGCTCGAGAAGTCGAATGAGAAGTTACGACATCTCGATGAAGCCAAAGATGAGTTCGTTAGCATGGCAAGTCATCAGCTGCGAACGCCTTTAACTACGATTAAAGGATATTTGTCGATGCTGTTAGAAGGGGATGCTGGTGAAATTACAAAATTGCAACAAAAATTTGTCAGCGAAGCATTTACATCTACACAACGGATGGTTTATCTGATATCCGATCTATTAAATGTTAGCAGGATATCGACTGGTAAATTTGTTCTCAATGAAACTACTGTTGATTTTGCAAAAATAGTTGAGGGAGAGATTGCCCAAATGAGACGAACAGCAAAAACAAAAAACATTAAGCTAGAGTACAAAAAGCCGAATAATTTACCACAATTGACACTAGATAAGACCAAAGTCTCACAAGTAGTCATGAACTTTATTGATAACGCGCTTTTTTATACTCCAAAGAATGGAAAGATAACCGTCGAGTTATCAGAGACCAACAACTATATTGAGCTAACTGTAACAGACAATGGAATTGGTGTGCCAAAGTTCGAGCAACACCAGCTATTTACTAAATTCTTTCGTGCTGAAAATGCCCGAGAAGCTCGACCAGATGGAACAGGGTTAGGGCTTTACATGGCTAAAAAAGTTATTATTGCTCAAGGTGGAAGTATTATTCTTGAGAGCGAAGAAGGTAAGGGTAGTACATTTGGTTTTCGTTTTCTGAAAAGCAAAATTATCGCCAGTAAAAATACTTGATTCGTTAATTCAGAACTAATATTCAGTCCAAGGTTATTCTCGAATGTTGCGGAACAACCAACTGGCACCAAGTCCAGATACGAGTAAACTAAAGACAGTGATCCCTGACCAGCTGACTGGCTCATCGCTAATAGCTCTAGATACAAAGAAACTAATAATGACTAAGAGGACAAACATGACTCCACCAATTATTGCCATCCGTGCTGCTTTACTTCCGAGATCTAATTTCATAATTCAATAATACTCATTTTCCACTCACGAGTAAACCCTAATGCTTTCCAGCAAATATGGACAACACAGAGCTCAATTTTTTTTATAAGACCACTTATGGCTGCGCGCAGTAGAAAATATTCAAAAATAGTCTATAATGTATGAAGTGTTTCGGGGATTGGCGCAGTTGGCTAGCGCGCGCGGTTTGGGACCGTGAGGTCGCAG
>CAZUNB010000006.1:21485-33298 GCA_964622235.1 uncultured Candidatus Saccharibacteria bacterium
CCGACCAAGCTAAATGCCCACCATGTCGGTGGGCTTTTTGTTTGGTGGGTATGAGACCAAAGAATCGCAATTGGACTATCTCGAATCTAGTTCAGATAATTATCATATCTTTGATTTTAAAATTATCAATACTTCTTGGAAGTATTTGCTGTTTTGTTGAGAACCCAGCAATAGAAAAAGCACCATGCTAAATGGTGCTTTTTCTATGGTGATCCCAAGGGGAGTCGAACCCCTGTTTTCAGGATGAAAACCTGATGTCCTAACCACTAGACGATGGGACCTTGTGCATTACAGATTACAATGCGCACTTAATAGTAGCAAAAAATGTTATAAAATCCTAGACGTTTACCGTCTTTGCACGTAAGCTAGATGTATGAAGAGCTCACAAATCAAAAACTTCAAACGGACAAAGATGATTGCAACTATTGGCCCATCAACTAATAGCTTCGAACAAGTCAAAGAACTTATTGAGAGTGGTGTTAATGGCTTCCGCTTCAACTTTTCACATGCGCAATACGAAGATACTGCTCGGCAAATAGAGTGGGTGCGCAAGGCAAGTGTTGAACTTGCTAAGCCTGTTTCGGTGATAGCAGATACACATGGACCACAATTTCAGATTGGAATTCTTAAAAAACCAAGAACGGTTGAGAAGGACGAAGAACTAATACTTGAGTTTGAAGGTACAGAGAGCGAACACGTCGTACCAACCCTGCATGATTTGAGTAGCAAGGTGAAAACTGGTGAGCGGTTGATGATTAGTGATGGTCGTATTCGCTCTGTAATCACAAAAGTCGAAACGAAAAAAGTCACTATCAAGCTTGATAATTCTGGAGTCCTAACGACTAGAAAAGGCATCAACGTCCCTGACACAGATATGAAAGGCGACATCATCACTGAGAAGGACCGCAGGGATATCCGCTTTGCGGTTGAACACGGCGCTGATTATGTGGCACTCAGTTTTGTGCAAACCGGCGATGATGTTTTACGACTACGTCATTTTCTCGATGATTTAGATCCTGAAGTAAAGATAATTGCTAAGGTTGAGACTAAGAGTGCGGCTGAAAATCTTTCAGGTATTGTTCGGGCATCAGACGGCGTTATGGTAGCAAGGGGAGATTTGGCGGTTGAGACTGAGCCAGAGAGCGTGCCTATTACCCAGCGAAAAATTATCGGACTTTGTCTAAAGTATGGGAAAATCAGTATTGTGGCAACACAGATGCTTGGTAGCATGACTAATAATCCAGAGCCAACCCGGGCTGAGGTTAGTGACGTAGCAACAGCTGTCATAGTTGGCGCTGACTGCGTTATGCTGAGTGATGAAACAGCTAGTGGTGAGTATCCAATCGAGTCAGTATTGTTTATGAAGCGTATTATTCTCTACACTGAAGAAAATTCACCACTTCGAGGAGTTTTCGATGATAATGAAAACCATTCGATTCAATCAGGAATTAGTGCTGCGGTCATGGCTTTGGCGCGACAAGTTAATGCTGTGGCTATTGTGACCGAAACAGCAAGTGGTAATACCGCTCGCAGTATTGCTACGCTTCGGCCAAATGTACCAATTATTATGGTGACATCTCGCCCAATGGTGGCACAGCAGCTAGCACTCGTATATGGGGGTAAAACATTCTTACGCGAAATTGACAGTGAGTCAGGTGAAAAAATCACTGCATGGTTGCGAAAATACAAAATCCTGAACAAAAATGATATTGTTGTTATCACTAGCGGTATGTACCCAGGTCAAGTTGGCAGTACTGACACTATTAAAGTAAGGAGAATTTTGTAGTGAGCTTTAATAAGAAGACGGTACGTGATATTAACGTGAGCGGAAAAAGAGTCATTGTTAGAGTCGATTGGAATGTACCCGGCGATGAATCTGGCGCAGTAACTGATGACTTTCGAATTACCATGAGCAAGCCGACGATTGAGGTTTTAGTTTCCGGCGGAGCAAGTAAAATAATCCTGTTAAGTCACCGTGGCAGACCAAAATCCGGTTATTCAGCTAAGTTGAGTATGGAAAAAGTCGCACAAAAGGCTGGTGAAGTTTTAAATCAATCAGTAGAATTTATCGCTGGCAAGTTCGATGAAACTATGAAAGATAGGATTGAGCGAGTAGGTACAAAAATCGTTCTACTTGAAAATACGCGATTTGATGATCGCGAAAAAGCTAATAGCCTTGAGCTGGCTAAACTGTTTGCTGGTTGTGGTGATATATTTGTTGTTGATGGCTTTGCAGTAGCACACCGAAGTGATGCTTCGATAACTGGTATTGCTAAGTTCTTGCCGAGCGTAGCTGGCCTTCTACTTGAAAACGAAGTTAGTGCGCTTCAAGCAGCAATCGATCATCCGCAACAGCCGGTATTAGCAATCACTGGTGGATCAAAATTAGAAACAAAGCTGCCATTATTGGAAAAATTTATGAAATTAGCAGATCAAATTGTCGTAGCTGGCGTGATGGCAAATACGTTGTTAGTGGCGCAGGGCTATAACATCGGAGAAAGTGTCTACGACAAAGACGAAATACCAAAAGCCAAAGAAATGTTGGATCTCGCAAAAGCTAGTAATGTTTCACTCGTCTTACCTAGCAGGCAAGTTGCAGTTGGAAAAAGTCTAGCTGATAAAAAACGTCGCGATGTTAGTTTGAAAGATGTCGAGGAAGATGATTTGATATTGGATTTTGGAGATGAAAGTATTGTTGAAGTCTTGGAGCTAATTTCACAAGCTAGAACAATAATTTGGAATGGTCCACTAGGTTATTATGAAAACCCAGTTTTTGCTAAAGGCTCGCAAATGGTTGCAAAAGCAATTGCGGCTTCCGATGCTCGTTCGGTTGTTGGTGGCGGCGATACCGCTGATATCGTTAATTCACTTAGGCTTGCTGACAATTTCACACACGTATCAACGGGCGGTGGCGCCAGCCTTGAGCTACTCGCTGGACATAAACTTCCTGCAGTTGAAGTGCTCGAGGATAAGTAAGCTAGTATCTCATGTCAAAAATTTTAGAAACCAAGCTTGAGCCCGCACCTGGTATGACTAATGTTAGCTACAAGTTACTTGAAGATGGCTCATTGCAAGTCACTTTAATTGGCGAGCCTCAGACAACAGACGATGATCAACATGCTCGACGGTTTCGAGAATTGCGTAATATTCTGCAAACAAAACATGGGCTTGAGTTACTTGAAAAACTTGGTGTGTATGTTGAAACCCAATCAGATACTCAAAAACTAATACTTCCATCACCAGTTGATTTTAAACGAAACTTTAGTCTGTTGCAGTTATCTATCGAGATAGCTTTTTTTTCGGGAGGACGTTTTAGCTCTCAGCGGCAAATTACAGAATTAGCCACACGACGAGCTAGTTTGTTCTCACTTGATGCTAACGTCTACGCGCACGATATTTTAGATCATGCGATTGGCTGGCTCTTACTTGATAAGAAAACTATCGACTCAATTATCAGTAAAGCCGAACGTTTACAATATGCAGACCAAAAATCACAAGATAGTTTTGCTGGAGCAATTGATCGTATTACTAGTGAATTACTTAGTAGCTTAACATGGAATGCGGACGGATATAGTGCTTGGTTGATAGCTGCAAAAGACCATTTCGCGAAAATTATGGCTGGGACTCCTATTGTCGAACAATTATCACAAAGACGCGACTATCTTCTTTCTATCATAACCAACAAAGCCAGCTAGACAACCCTTTAGAAACATGCGACAATCATAACCATAATGAAACGATATATTGTTGCCAACTGGAAGATGAATATGTTGCCCGCGCAGGCGATGAAGTTTTTGGATAAATTCGATGAATTATCACCAACAAATTATCAAAACGTTCAGACAGTTATCGCCCCACCGTTTGTTGACCTACCGCAGATGAAGGAGCGAACCGTTGGTAATCGTATCGAATTAGCTGCTCAAAATATCTCAGAATTTGACCAAGGCACGTATACTGGTGAAATTTCTGGTCCATTACTTCGTGGTTTCGTCGAATACAGCTTAGTCGGACATTCAGAGAGACGACAGATTCTTCAGGAAAAGGATCATAGTATAGCAAAAAAAGTGGCTGCTGCACTCCGTAACAATATCCGTCCAATCCTTTGTGTCGGCGACGACTTACATCAACGACAAGAAGGTTTGTCGAAGCTAGTTATTGTCAATCAACTAGAGAGTAGCTTATCTGAGATTACAGCTGAAGATTTACCAAGTATTTTGGTTGCTTACGAACCGATTTGGGCAATTAGTAAGGGTGATGGTCGGGCACCAACGCCGACTCCTGATGATATCAGTGAAATGAACCTACACATACGAAAGATCCTAAGTGATTTATTTGGCGCAAAAGCTGCCGCTAAACCACCGATTTTATATGGTGGAAGCGCCAATCCTGATAACACTACCGCAATTCTAAAAAGCCAAGAAATCAGTGGTCTTCTAATTGGTGGTGCAAGCCTTAAGGTTGATCAATTCGTTGCTATGATCGATAAAGCACATAATTTGCCTGAAAACTAGCCATGGACAATCCAACTAACGACGAAACTTCAGAAGAACCAGTTTCTGGAGCTCCGTTTACTCACAGACAACAAGCTCAAAAATCGAATCATTACGGACAGCATAGTAAAAAGATTATCCCAAATGTAATAGCGCCGGCCGTTGCAGAAACAGATAATGAAGTAAAAAAACCAATACAAAGTCCTTATAATCCTACGCCGCTAGATAATACCGATAAGCAAATCGTAGAGGATTCGGTATATGTCACTTCTAGTAACTCGGTCGAGTCAGCCAAAGAGGTCATTAACAAGCTAATTCCCAATGATCAAGAAAGTATTGAAAGAGAAGACGCCGCCACTGTTCTTGACACAGGAGAATGGCACATTCCTATATCCAAAGAAGCTAAAAAACTAGATAAAACTTACCGACGTAAAAGTATTAAATCAGAATCAGTTGTTGCTATTGTTGGTTTAGTTGTAGTTATTATTGGACTAGTGGCGGCTGGATTTGTCGCATATTTTGTCTTATGAACAAAAATGATTTCCATATATTTTACAACAAAAGCATAGCCGGTTTATTTAGAAGTATGCTATAAATGTCCTATACTGATAAGTCATGGATTTACTACAAGGATTAAATGAGGCACAAGCTAAGGCCGTTCAAACGACTGATGGTCCGCTTTTAGTATTAGCTGGTGCAGGCTCTGGTAAAACTAAAACACTTGTTCATCGTATTGCCAATATAATTGCCGAAAGAAAAGCTGAACCTGAGCAAATCTTAGCGGTAACCTTCACTAACAAAGCTGCAAAAGAAATGCGTAGTCGCATCGCTGAGCTACTAGCTGTACAGAATCCAGGAAGAAACTTTATGCCATTTATGGGTACGTTTCACGGTATATGTGTGCGACTTCTACGGATTGATGGTGAATCAATAGGCATCCCTAAGTCATTCGTTATTTTTGATTCGGACGATTCTCGTGGAGCTGTTAAACAAGTCATGAAACAATTAAAGATAGATCCGAAACAGTATAATCCGCGTCGAATTGCTGGATTAATAAGCGGGGCTAAAAACCAACTAATTACAGCCGAAGAATATGTGGGAAATGCAAATGGGCAGGCCCAAAAGATTGCTGCTGAGGTCTATCCACGCTATCAAAAGCTATTAAGTGAAGCTAAGGCTTTAGATTTTGATGATTTATTAATGAAAACAGTTCATATGTTCCAACGTGACGAAGCGGTACGTAAAAAGTGGCAACAACAATTTCGATATATTCTGATTGATGAGTACCAAGACACTAATAATTCACAATATACATTGGCAAAAATATTGGCGGCAGATCATCATAACTTGTGTGTAGTCGGTGATGATTGGCAGAGTATCTACTCATGGCGTGGTGCTGATTTTCGTAATATCCTGAATTTTCATCGCGATTATCCGGATGTTGTCACTATCAAACTCGAACAAAATTACCGATCTACAAAAGCCATCGTAAATGGCGCTTCTAAAGTTATCGAAAAAAATACCAAACGTTCAGAAAAAATTATGAGAACCGAGAATGACGACGGCCAACCTATTTCTATTATCCAAACATTTACCGAGAAGGATGAAGCAGAGCGGATTATAAGTGTTTTGAAGACATTTAAAGCAAGAGGTCTAACGATGCGAGATGCTGCTATTTTGTATAGGACCAATGCGCAATCACGAGTGCTTGAAGAAAGTTTTATTCGTTATAATATCCCATATCGAATCGTTGGAGGCACACGGTTTTATGATCGTAAAGAAATAAAAGATGTGATTGCTTACCTCCGCTTAATATTTCAGCCAAACGATATCGTTAGCTTTAATCGAATCATTAACACGCCGCCACGAGGGGTCGGGGCTAAGTCATTACAGAGCTTTTTGGATAAGCTCGCAATAGATGGAGATGGCCAATTGTCGCTGACTGGCTCAGCCCAGCTACCGGAATTGATGGCACAGGTTGAGACGATTCCAGGCGTTAGCCCTCAGGCTAAAAAAGGAATTAAGAATGTTTCGATGATGTTGTCACAGCTGCGTGACTTTTATTTTGAAGGTGCGAGCGTGGCAGAACTAATACGAGCAGTCTTAGCACGAACAAACTACGAGCGTTTTCTAGATGATGGTAGTCCTCAATCTGAAGATAGGCAAGATAATGTCAAAGAACTAATTTCTGTCGCTGAGCAGCAAGCTGAGCTTGGTTTGGCTGGGTTCTTGGAAGAAGTCTCTTTGATTTCAGATATAGATGGTTATGATGAGTTAGCCCCAGCTGTGACATTTATGACCATGCATGCCGCCAAAGGTCTCGAGTTTCCAGTTGTATTCATGATCGGACTTGAAGAGGGAATCTTCCCACATAGTAATAGTTTTCTTGATCACGCACAGTTGGAAGAAGAACGACGGTTGTGCTACGTCGGTATGACTAGAGCCCGAGAAGAGCTGTACATGCTGCACGCTACAAGCAGAATGCTGTTTGGCAGCACGCAGTCCAATCCACCTAGTCGATTCTTGGCAGAGATTGATGAAAGTTACACTGATAAAAGTATTCAAAGCTTCGGTCCACCATCAATTATTAAAGATGAATTTGTTGATATTCCTAAGATTGAAGTTAGCGAAGGACAGCGAGTTCGTCACCCAGTTTTTGGGGTTGGCGTAATCATCGAAGTTGACGATATGATGGCAACTGTCGCGTTTGTGAAGGGAGGACGCAAAAGCCTAAATATGGTTTTTGCGCCTCTGGAGAAAATCTAAAGATTCTAATCTGCTTGTGCTATACTTTGAACTAAGATGTTAGAAATACTAATACTAGTAATAGGTATTATTGTGCTGTCATATTACCTTGGAAAACGCGACGGCAAGGTCCAAGCGCAACGTGAGTTCAGTATACAGCGAGCCTCTGTCGAAAATTCCACAGGATCAAAAAAACCAGCTCAAACTGCAGCAAACATAAATACTGTTGCCGCACCGCCGAACTCCAGTAGCACGCAGAGCGAACCTGTTAGGGTTGTTTCGGGATTGTACTACTATGCCAAGCAGAGAGCCTATAGTTCTTACCGAGGAGTTTTAATTGAAATTGCTAATAGTATTGTCGAACATCGTGATCCAGATTTTAATAATTATAAAAAAAACCAGCAACAATCGGTGGAGAGATTATCAAACCAAATTTTAATCGACAAAGCCGATTCAATATCTGCCGAGAAGATTATCTCGGGATTACGTTATTACATATCTATAGCAGATGAATCATATATAAAATCTTTCTTATCTGAGCTAGCAAACTCCATTGAGCAACGAAGAGATCCAGTCTTTCGTCCAATAACTGAGCCTACTGAGCGTCATATCTTAGATGAGATTAGTAGTGGGACTGAGCAAGCATTACAACCTCAGATTTCAGCTCAAGCTCTTCAGCAACCCATCCATACAGTTGTAGCTACACCGCAAATAGCACCGGCACCAAGAGAAAGAGTTAATCCATTCGAGTTACTTCAAAATATAAACATCCTATTATTCACAGGAGCATTCTTAGTAATCTTAACAGTTATTATTTTTGTCGTTTCTAGTTTCGCAGCATTAAGCGGATGGCAAAAAGTCATTGTGGTGGCAATTTTTGGTCTGACATTTTATCTGTCAGGTTTAGTGCTGTTTAGCCGCTATAAAAAGCTTAAACCAGCTGGTGTTGCATTTACCATAATCGGTGTAGTCACAATCCCTTTCGCGCTGATCGCATTCCGCAGCTATGTAGCGATAGATATGAGTTTGAGTAGTTTGTGGCTACTGCTAAGCCTCTCTATGGTTACTATCAGTTTTCTAACTGGGTTTGTGACTAAATGGAAATCGATGAAATTTATCGGTTTAACTAGTCTTGCAATTAGTGCTTTATCTTCAGTCATATTACTTCCAATTGGAATTCCAATTGGATTTTTCACCTTTTATATTTTGGCTATTTTGTATGAATTTGGATCACGATATATTAAAAGCTTAAAAGATCCTCTTCATATCCTTAGTTTACTGATTTTTATTACTACAACATTTGCCAATATTTTTGGGCTCTTCTATTTTGAAGTCTACCAAGTTGGTATTAGTCTATTGCTTGGAGTCATTTACTTACTTACCTGGTGGTTTGTCCATCCAAGCCAGAATGAGTCACAAAAAGAAGCAAATATTTTTACAGCGGTTTTTTTATCATGGCTATCTGTTGGAACTTTTATTTTCGAGTTTAACGATAATCTGCTCATGACGAGTCAAGTGTTGTTTGGATTAAGTGTATTTATCTCTTCAAGCTCAATGTTCTCAAAATTTGCCAAAGAAAAATCAGAATTTATTTTCAATAGTTTATTTCTATCTGGTGTTGCCACAGGAGTAATTTCTACAGTTGCACAGCTTGATGATAATCGTAGCCTAGCCATATCACTTGTGATTTTGTGTGCACTATATTTGGTTCATAGCGTTATACGACAAAGCCAAACACCAATATACTCTAGCCTAAGTATATTTTTATTGTTTTTAGTCGATTTTGTCTATGCCACTAATGTCATTCCTTGGAAAACTAACCTAACAGTTTTTTTTACAGTTTGTTTATTGTTAACTACTCTAGTCTTAGCAATAGCACGAATTACGATTCGCTTCCGCTCCCCGTCAGAATTTCGAATAAAAGTACAACGAGCATTACTTGTTTGTGCGTGGCTATACTTGATCCTTTCGTATATAGCTTCAATATTTAGTCAAAATGCATCGATGTTTTTTGTCGCTAGTAGTGTCCTAAGTTTAGCCCTACTTTGGCGAGTAGTGCGACACAAGCAGGCCTCATTGCTGGTTGTAAGCGCAACCGTAATGACTTTAGCTTGGATTATTTTTGGAAGCTTTGGTCCATCATGGATTAAACAAATATCTATTAATTATATTTTGTTGGCACTTGGAGTGTTGCGTTTATTGTCGAACAAGTTTTACCGTCAAAAACCAGCGCAGTTATATGCAGTAATTATTGGTGTCTGCACGTTACTGCTGAATTACTTAGTTTCATTTTTCTTCTATACACTATCTCCAAATGAATGGCTGTCACTATGGAGCCTGATAGCGCTCGTTGCTGGCTTGTTCTATGCTAGCTGGCAATATAAAGAGCTTTGGTTTTTCTACGGCTTTGGCATGGTGCTCAGCTACCCAGCTTTGCTTATTTTTCTTAATAAAATAACAATTTCTCCGTTAACTTTTGAGCAATCGACATTGAGTGTAGTCGCTCTAAGTATCAGTTATACTGTGATTGGATCCATTCAAAATGCTATGTTTGCCAGTCGAATCGGACTTGTTTCACGTTATGGCTCGATGGTCCCATTGCTGGTTATGCTAATCTTTCCAAATAACTTTGCCGTAATTTTCGGGATTATCATTTTGGCACTACAACTCTTCTTGGAAAGCTACTTGTCGCTATTTAAGGCAAAGCTCAACATTCGATTGCTAGCAAATGGGATTTTAGTTTTTGCCTTATCTAGAATATTGTGGCAATTCGATGTTCGTGAATTACAGGCCTACGTCGCGTTATGGGTAATCTACAGTTTTGGTGTTGCAGTAGTTATGGAACTACATCAGTTTAAGTCTGCAAGTATTATTTGGCAAACAATTGGTTTGCTAATTTTGTTGCCGATTCTATTGGTCCAGACTTTAACCCACCAATTTGATTGGCACGCTTGGCTTCTATTGTCTGAGGTGGGTGGTTTAATTGCAGCTGGTAAGCTGCTGCCAAAGCACACTTTAGCTTGGGGTCGAGGTTACGCATTGGTCGGTTGCTTGGTTATCGGGATTTACTTGCTTTCCCAGAGTTTCAGTACAAGTTGGAGTCTTCCGATTACAGCCATATCTACAACACTAGCTTTGTTTATCAGCGGTTGGTTATACAAAATAAGACGTACCTTCTTTTCCATTGGTATGGCTCTGAGCTATCTGGCTGTTATCAGTTTAACTAGCAAGTTGCTTGATCAAAGTCTTTCATTGCAACAGTTTATCATCACCGTGACGACGATTAGTGTCTTTTATAGTGCAATTGGTTGGATAGTTAAGCTTATCTACGAAGATTCAATTAGTCATATCTTTCGGCTTGGTGCGATTATACCTCTATTTGTCTTTATTTTTTCCCCAACTAGTTGGGCTATTGTTATTGCAATAGTTTCTTTGTCGATTATGGTTGCCCTTGAAAGCTGGCTTGGTGGTTACCGGCAAAAGCTTGACATAAAACTATTGGCTATCGCTGGTCTATTCTATGCCTTGACACGGACATTTATGCAGTTTAATATCACAGAATTTCAGTCTTATGCTATCTGTTGGTCTCTCTACAGCCTGATTGTTGTGGTTTCAATGGAGCATGCTAAGCGGGTGCAAGCAAGTAATCTTTGGCAAGCAATCGGTCTCGTGACACTGACCGTCCCACTGTTTTTCCAGACATTAATCAATCCACTTGATTGGCACGTGTTGTTACTATTCGTTGAGTCGGTCGGTTTGATTGTAATCGGTGCTAGCTTACGCCGTGATATTTTCTGGCGTTGGGGCGTTGCAGTATTAGTGTTGCAGTCGCTATATCAGTTTGGTGGAGCAATTTTCGCTATTCCTCGTATCCTATTAGGCTTTTTCGTCGGTTTATCACTATTGGGCGCGGGTATCTATTTCCTCTGGAGGCGCAATGATGATGAGCCAAGCAGTAATGGGGACACAGTTGCATCGTAATAAAAGTTCATGTAAAGTAGATTGCTATAGCTAAGAGGAGCCGTATATTTTTGACACAATAGCGTATCGAATCCAAAAGGTGGTTGCTCGAAATTCTCGAGGTTTAATCTATAAAATTTCTGCAGTTCTTGCAGTGATTACTATTTTGACAGTACCTGCGATAGCTAGTGATAAAAATGTTGTAAGAATTTATGTTGACGGTAAAGAAGAGGTTGTTAGTACTGATGCGACAGATGTTGCATCTTTATTGAAAGAAGAAGATATCGATGTTGGCGATAGTGACCTCGTCGAACCACCAGTTGATACGACTATCAACAGTTCTGGTTTTCATGTTAATGTTTTCCGAGCACGACCGGTTATTATTGTGGATCAAAATCAGCAGCATCGTGTGGTCACTCCGTATCAAAGCGCCGAGCTAATAGCCAAAGACGCTGGACTTACGCTTTACGATGAGGACAAGACAAAACTTGATAGGATTGAAGACTTTACTAATGACAACTTTATCGGACTGAAGCTTGAAATTACGCGTTCAATCCCATTCAAGATTCAGGTTGATGGTCAAACTGTCGAGTCGCGCACAACTGGACAATCTGTTAA
>CAZUNB010000006.1:33308-42804 GCA_964622235.1 uncultured Candidatus Saccharibacteria bacterium
TTGATGAGGCAGGCATTACAATTGGTGAAAATGATATTATCAGCCAAGACCCGGCCACAGCTATTGAACGAAATATGGAGATTGTTGTAACGCGTGTTGGTGTTGAGACTGTCACCGTTGAAGAAAATGTAGCTTTCAAAACGCAAACAGTTTACGTAGACTCTGAGCCAGTTAGTTTCAATGAGACTCAGCAAGAGGGTGTTGCTGGTGTCAACATAGTTACTTATAGAATCACACGGCATGATGGGCAAGAGGTTGGCAGAGAGTCGATTCAGACTGTGGTAAAGACCAAGTCAGTCGATAAAATAATCCGAAAAGGAAACAAAGGATTTGATGGGCCGATCAGCGGTGCATTGGCAAAATTGCGAAGCTGTGAGGGCTCATATACCAGTAATACGGGTAATGGATACCATGGGGCTTATCAGTTTGATGTGGGGACTTGGGGTGGCTATGGTGGTTATCCAACAGCTTCAGCCGCGCCCCCAGCAGTGCAAGATCAAAAAGCCATAGAAACTTACAACCGACGTGGTTGGTCACCGTGGCCATCTTGTAGCCGAAGCCTTGGTTTGCAAGACATATACCGATAATGCTATTTTTTTAGGATATTCAGGCTATAATAAATCTATATGAGATATAAAGAAATTAATGACGGTTTTCTGTTGCGCCTAGAGACTGGCGAAAATATTAATGATCAACTTGAGCAATTTATCGTTGAAAGAGAAATACATGGTGCATTTATCGGAGGGATTGGCGGTGTTCAAAGTGCCACGGTTGGATATTATAATCTCAAACGAAAAAAATACATTTTTCGTTCTGTAAAAAACGCAGTTGAACTCGTAAATCTTCAGGGAAATGTCGCTTGGCTTGATGCACAGCCAATCATACATATGCATGCAGTCGTTACAAATACACAGAATAAAGCCTTTGGTGGGCATGTCAAAAAAATTATTGTTGGTGCGACTGTCGAAATTCGGATAACACTCACTAATGCATTATCACGCATTCCAGATGCTGATACTGGTTTGCCGCTCCTAGCAGTATGAAACAAGCCGATTATTCTGACACACCACAACTACCGTATAAGATTGGTTGTGGTGGTTTGGTGCTGCGTAAAAAAAATAACACCTACGAAGTACTCTGCCTCTACCGTGGAAAAGAAAAATTTGGGATGCGGGGCGATAGTTATCATTTGCCGAAAGGCACGCTAAAGCTTAGTGAAACACTTGAACAATGTGCTCTGCGGGAAACGCGTGAAGAGACTGGTGCTTTATGCCAGTCTGTGTGTTATATCGGTGCAACAACTTCAAAATTATCCTCAAAAGATTTACGATATGACATCAGCTATACTCGACATTTCTTCTTAATGCGACTTATAAGTATGCATGAAGCCCACGATGATGAGCACGATGAAGTGGTCTGGTTACCAGTCGAAGAAGCCTATCAAAAGCTAGCTGAAATTCCAAAGGAAGAAGACAAGATCGTAAAACGAGCTGTGGCTTTAGTTGAATCAAGAATTATTCAGTTATGACCGCTAAAAAAAAACTTGGACAACATTGGTTAATTAATCGTAACAGTCTGCAGGCAGTTGTTGATGCAGGAAACCTTTCAAAAAACGATGTCGTTCTCGAGGTTGGTCCCGGTGAAGGTGTTTTGACTAAGCCACTTTGCAATCGAGTTTCTAGAGTTATAGCGGTTGAACTCGATAAAGAACTGGTCCGACTTCTACCGAAACGAGTACGCGCTGATAATCTTGAAATTATCTATGAGGATATTCTAAAATTTGACACGACCACACTACCTAAAAATTATAAGGTTGTCGCAAATATTCCCTATTATTTGACGTCACATCTAATTCGAACGTTTCTGGAGTCACCAAATCCACCATCGATGATGGTCTTGTTGATGCAGAAAGAAGTCGCCGAGCGGATTGCAGCTGAACCCGGTGCTATGAGTATGTTAAGCGTTAGTGCCCAATTTTATACAGACACAGAACTAAAGCAGATTGTACCTGCCGATCATTTTGATCCTATTCCTAAGGTAAATAGCCAAATCATTGTTTTGAATCGTCTTGAAAAACCTCGCTTCCAACAAGTTGATACAAAAAAATTTTTCCAAGTTGTACGGGCTGGTTTTTCGGCACGTCGTAAAAAGCTCCGTTCGAGTTTAAGCGGAGGTTTACAATTACCAAAGGAACAGATTGACATGATACTAGAGCTGGGTGGAGTTGACCAAAACGCAAGAGCGCAAGAGCTCAGTCTTGCGCAGTGGTATGAATTGTATAAAATAGTAATCGAAAACAAATAATTTCTGGTGGAGCTGAGACGGGCGAACCCATCTCAAGCCCCATGCGAAATATAGTGTACCATAGAAGTGATGATTGCCAAGCAAAAAAATGGGTTAAAATGGTATGAGAATGAATTGTTATCCCAACTTGGAGTTAAACACGGATTTTTTACTAGCCTCGGCGGCGAAAGTCCTGCACCTTTTGATAGCTTGAATGTTAAATTCGATATTGATGATTTGGATGAAAATGTAGATTCAAATCGACAAAAAATACTTTCTGTCCTAGAGATTGAGAAAGTTCAATTTGCACCGTTAGTACATGGCGCAGACATCGCAGTAGTCACCAGCAATTCATCAGAAATAATTGATAATGCCGACAGCCTTATAACCAAGCAGAAGAATCTAGCAATAGCTTTGTCTGTGGCGGATTGTCTACCTATTGTTGTCAGTGATGGCAAGATAGTGGCAGTCATCCATGCCGGTTGGCGCGGAACAGTTAAACAAATTGTTAGTAAAACTGTCGAGAAGATGGTTTCTTTAGGATTTAAGCCTGAGAATGCTGTTGCCGCACTTGGTCCTTGCATTTGCCAGAAGCACTTTGAGGTTCGTGATGAGGCTGCACGATTACTCCGAGCTGCTAGCAGCGAAGTTGATATTAGCTCGGAACCATATTATGCCGATTTAGTAGCTATTAATCGACAACAGCTCGAAGATGCTGGAGTAAGAGCAGTTGAATCGCTCAGTATTTGCAGCTTTGAATCAGATGAGTTTTATAGCTACCGTGCCGACAATGGAAAAACAGGTCGCAACATGGCGATAGCTTTGCTATCATAAAAAGAATGAAAAAATTCTTATGCCTATTGTTTTTGTCCGTTGGATTTATAACTGTATTGCCACTCGCAACACATGCTCAAACCTCAACAAAGTCAATTAATCAGATACAACCTAGCCTTAAATTGAACCAGACGATTGATATTGACAAAAAAACTAGTACAGTTACACAAACCATCTCCGGAATAACAACAGAGAAAACTTTGATACTACCAACTTATGGTTTGGTTCAGGGTGAGGTTGGGACGACACCATTTGTTAAGACTGATCAAAAAGCTGGAAAATTGGTAGTGTCAACCGATGGTCAGAAAAAAATTGTAATTGAGTATCGATCAGACGGCGTTTGGCACGAATTTACTAAAGATGTGGCTCAAGTGGTAGTTGCAGCACCAGTCTCATTTACTGGCAATGTTGATACAAAAATTTTGCTTGATAGTAATGAAATTATCAACCCAATTGGTGCAAAACCAGCAGAAACCGACTACGAAGGGGATAAGCAATTCTTTAGCTACAATCAGACTAGTGAAAAAATAGAACCAATTATTTTACTGAAAGGCTCAGCGGTCCAGGCAAGCCTTACCCTTGAAAAAAAGTTAGAGAATGATTCATTTTGGTGGAAAAATATTACAACAATCATGCCGCTTGATACCAGTATGCAGACATCTTTCGTCAAGAATATCGATCCAAATACCGATTCAATGCGCATTGACAAAGATGGCAACATCCAAGCTACTCATCGATTATTCCCAAAACAAGACTTTGTTACTAAGGCGCAGGTTGACCTTGATATTACGCAGGGATTTGTTGATCCTGATGCCGATGGTCAAATTTCTCAGCTACTCCCTGAAATTGTAGCCGATTATACGAAAAACACAGACATTTGGCGTGGCGGTCAACTTGACAAGCTTGACCTTAACGGCGAAGACTTGCGGAAAGATTCTGTCGTGAAGGCAGTTGAAAAGATTACAAATAAAATTGTGGCCAATGGTGATGAATATAATCCTAAGACAGATTTTTCCACTCGTAAAGATCGTGCAAAACAAAAGCCATCAACCAGCATCGATTATGCTGATCAAACAGCCGCAGCATTGCGCGAGACTGGCATCCCTGCCCGAGTTGTAGCTGGTTGGGAGATTGATGCTGCAGGAAAAAAATCTCCACATGCTTGGGTTGAAGCATTTATTCCACCTGACGACGGCTGGCTAGCATTTGATCCAGGTCTTATGAAAGCTGGTGAGGTGCCATTTGGTGTTGTTTTATTCGATCATGTCGCAAATATCATCTGGGGCGCTAACGACGTTGAGCCATTTTTTGACATTGACGCTGACTGGAATATTGAGTATAAATCATTGAAACTTGAGTCATCGAAGTTTAAAAAAGAAAATTTTAGTTCAAAAAAATACATGATTTTGCCAGGTATCTCGCTTCTCTATAGCAAGGTGAATATGCCAAGCGGTCAAGTGGTTGATGCGATGATGCTAGAAACATCATCAGGCTCCCGTGAGCTCGGCTCGCTGGCTCCACTTCAGAAATTCCATAGCTACCAGCCAAGTCTCGGGGGTGATGCTTTCGATACAAGCAAAACAACCTTGGGAGTTGGTGTTGACGGCGAATTCTCAGAAGTTTTCGTCGAATCAAAAACATCAGTTGTTTACTGGACTATGTTTGTCACTTTTGCCTTTGTAGTTGCTCTTGCTTGGCTCTTATTGGCTCTTCGCAAGCGTGCAAATCACGAAGATATCCGATTGTACCCAAAAGATAAAAATATTGAACGAGTTGAAGATAGCGACTTGCTCGACGTTAAAGGTACAAAAATAACAATTCCAGTTAAGAAAAAGAAATAATTAAATCACAACTCGGAGTTAACGTTAGAGCAATCTAATGACTGTTTTGTTATACTGGTTAGAAGATATGGACGAAGAAAAAGAAACAACCAATCAAGAAGCGCAAAACTCTCACCCAAAACCTACCTACTATGTTGCCACTGCCATCCCCTATGTCAACGGTCACGGACATATTGGAAATGCAATTGATTTCATTATCGCTGATACAATTTCACGCTATCACCGCATCAAAGGTGAGGACGTTTTGCAGGAACATGGTGCCGATCAACACGGATTAAAGAATTATAAAACAGCGCTTGAACTTGGCAAAGACACACAAACTTTCGTCGACGAGATAACTGCTGATTTTGTTAAAATTCATCAGCTACTAAATATTAGTTATGATCGTTTCATCGCTACTTCTAGCCCTGAACATAAGCGCTCAGCACAATATGTTTGGCAGCAGCTGGCCGCGAATCGCGATATTTATAAAAAAGATTATCATGGCTGGTACTGTGTAGGTTGCGAAACGTTTTATACCGAGATTGAGGTTAAGAAAAATAACGGTGTCTGTCCATTACACAACCAGGCGTTCGAAGAGACCCAAGAAGAAAATTATTTTTTTAGACTCAGTAATTATACGCAGGCGATTCATGATGCAATCGAGTCTGACGCATATAAAGTTACACCCGTATCTCGCAAGAATGAAATCTTACAAATCCTGAACGATGGACTTGAAGATATCAGCGTTAGTCGTCCAAAAACGAAGTTGCCTTGGGGCGTCGAAGTTCCAGATGATCCAACTCACGTTATGTATGTCTGGTTTGATGCCTTGATTAATTATATATCGGTACTTGGTTATCCAGATGGACCTGACTTTGCTAAATATTGGCCAGCTGACGTGCAGATAATCGGCAAAGACATTTTGCGACATCACGCCGCTATCTGGCCGGCGATGCTAATCGGTATCAATCAACCACTACCAAAAAATCTTGTGGTGCATGGACATGTAAGTAGTGATGGTAAAAAAATGAGTAAAACTCTTGGTAATGTGATTGACCCATTTGAGATTGTCGAAAAATACGGTACTGATGCATTTCGATACTATTTCATGCGCCACATTCCTAGTGGTCAAGATGGGGATTTCAGTTGGGGTAAGTTTGAAACAGCTTACAATAGCGAATTAGCTGATAGCCTTGGTAACTTGGTTCAGCGAACTGCTAGTATGATTTTGCGTTATCAGGAGGGTGTAATCGGTGAAATTTCTGAAGCTGAACATGATGCTGCTATGTACCATCAGGCTATGAACAATTTTGAGTTTGATAAAGCGCTCGACGTTGTCTGGGGAATGGTTCATGGTATCAATATATATATTGAGGATCAAAAGCCATGGCAGATTGCTAAGAAAACCGACAAAAGTCATCTCCAAGAAGTTCTAGCCTACATTGTTTCATCAATTGATCAGATTGGACATCTTCTCAAGCCATTTATGCCGCAGACTGCCGACCAGATTATCAACATATTTGTTGACGGTGTGGTTCGAGCCGATGCTAACGTCAGTTTGTTCCCAAAACAGTACCATTACACTTCGCCAAAGCGAAATGGCTAAGCTGCCCCCTCTAACAGATAGCCATTGCCATGTTTATGCTAAGGAATATGACTTAGATGCTAGCGGTTTAGTAGAAGAGGCGTACGAAAACGGTATAACTGATATCTTTATGGTCGGAACAACGGTTGCAAATAGTGTTGAAGCTGTGGAATTTGCCAAACGCCATCAAAATATCTCCGCAATTGTGGGTGTACACCCTCATGAAGCGAAGCATTTTGATGATACTTCAGCTGGTCTGCTCACAGAGTTAATAAGTCAGAACCAGACAAAGATCGTTGCTGTCGGCGAAATTGGACTTGATTATTTCTATGGTTTTAGTCAAATAGATCAGCAGCAATTAGCACTAGTTGCTCAGCTTGAAATAGCTGAAGGTTACAATCTTCCGTGTTCGTTTCACGTACGCGGAGCTAGCGATAAACCAGATAAAGTCTTTGACGACTTCTGGATGATACTTGATGATTTCCCAAACGTACGTGGAGTTTTACATAGTTTTACAGCTAGTTCTGTCCAATTATCTATTGCCAAAGAGCGGAAGTTATTGATTGGTATTAATGGAATATTAACATTTTCTAAAGATGAATCTCAGCTAAAGATGCTGCGACAAATAAATGACGACCAAATTATTTTTGAAACTGATGCACCGTATTTGACACCAAAACCACATCGTGGTAAAGTAAATAAACCATCGTATGTTCGATTGGTGGCTGAGCAAATTGCGCAGAAGCGTAACCAATCAGTTGAGCACTTGAGTGCATGTAGCCAGGCGAATGTTCGACGATTATTTTATTAATGATGTGAGGTATGGTTTTGGATCGAAATCAAACGACGCAGCCGAGTCAGCAGCAAATTGCTGATTTTGCGTACGACAAATCACAAAAGGCTCTAGCTATTGCGAGAAAACTTGAAGTTATGCGTCTAGCAGCAATCGAGCCAGCTATTTCTGAATTGGTTAAAGCAACTAAACAGGTAAATGACAGCCAAATTACTACACCAATTAAAAAAGAATTAGTTTCGGCATGAGACAGACAAGTACCCTTTGGCGACGAAAAAAGCATGATCTTTCATCTAGAAAAGAGCAGCGCAGGGCACTACTGCGACGCGAAGGTGAGTTAGGTGGTCGATTATTTGGTAAAATTCCTAAGAACCACACACGTTCATTTTTCTGCCTCAATCAAAATACTTGGGTTTGGTATGAAACCTTTCCTGGAAGTAATGGTGAAACCTTGGTAGTGAACACAAGGTATCGAATCTATGAAGATACAATCGAAAAGATTCAAAACAATAAACTTACTTCAATGACCCTGCAAGAAATGCAAAACGTAGTTCACGCTATGGAGCTTTATTTAGCTAAAGTAGAAAAAACTATGTATAAAAACTTTGCCTGAGTGTTTCAGTTTAAGATACAGTAGAAAACATGCTTTTACCCAACGATGAACTAATTTATGCTGACTATGCAGCTGCTTCACCTGTTTATGATGAGGTATTACAAGTGATGCAACCGTATTGGCAAAATAAGTTTTATAATCCGAGCGGCTTGAGCAGACAGTCAAGAGCAATTCGAGAAGTTATTGAATCTTGTCGTGCAACAGTTGCTAAGATTTTACAGATAAAATCGAATGAAATCATATTCACTTCAGGAGCAACTGAGGCCAACAATCTAGTTATAAACACGTTTAGTCAGATTGGTGATTTTGGTGTGGCGGCGGTTGAACACCCATCAATTCTTGAACCAGCTCGAGCCTATGACGGTATAGAAGTTCCAGTTGATGGTAAAGCACAGCCACTCATTGGAGATATACAACTGAAGGCTTTCGCGATCGCAGCAGTTAATCATGAGCTAGGCACGATTCAGAATCTGCGAAAAATAAAACAGGCGCTTCCGAATGGCTGCTACATGCATACTGATGCCTCACAGGCTGTACTGTGCCAGCCCCTAGCATCAATCATGCGCCATTGTGACTATCTTAGTCTGAACGGTGGAAAGATCGGTGGACCAAAGGGCTCTGGCTGTCTGGTAGTCCGCGGCAGATCACCATTTACTAACCTTTGGCATGGCGGCTCGCAAGAACAGGGTCGTCGTCCCGCCACTGAGAATGTCCCAGCGATTGTAGGTTTTAGTAAAGCGCTCGAGATTACCCAAAAAAACGTCGTACAAACTAGCCAAAATCTATTCAAACTACGCAATTATTTTCTGACACAACTACGCCAAAAATCTATCCTATTCATCGATAATACAATCGATAGAAGTTCGCCACACATCGTATCGCTTCAATTTCCAAACCACGACGGTGAGAGGCTATTACTTGAGCTTGATGCTAACGGTATTGTTGTTGCCACCGGTTCTGCATGTACTGCCAGCAACAATTTACCAAGCCATGTGCTACTAGCGGTTGGTTTATCAGAAAAACAGGCAAATACCACGTTACGTTTTAGTTTCAGCCACCAAACAGACACCAAACAAATTGATAGAATCGTAGAAGTCTTGGTTGATATATTATAATCGTGATATATCTAATCAATAGAACACATTTCATATAGCGGTAACGATAGTAATAATTGCTATACTAGAGTAGTGCGCAAAGTATCATTTATCCTAGTTACATTATTTTTTGTTTTTTTCGGCGGCCTTGGGCTGGTCGGCTGGTATCTTGCACCCAATGATGAATTACAGCAGGCTGATGCAATTATAGCCATCAGCGGAGGAGATACGAAAGCCAGAACTGATGAAGCATCTAGTCTCTATCTTAAAGGTTGGGCACCGCGTTTGATTGTTGCGGGTGCAGCTAGTGATCCTGAAAGCCCAAGTAACGCCACCGTTATGCGACGAATTGCAGTATCACAGGGAGTTCCAGAAAGCGCTATAACTGTTGAGGATTATTCTCGTGATACTAATGAAAATGCTAACAAGGTCGCAGAGCTATTTGCCGAAAAGCCAGCTAAGGTTATTCTA
>CAZUNB010000007.1:0-4092 GCA_964622235.1 uncultured Candidatus Saccharibacteria bacterium
ATTTGCTCAGCTTTTTTGGTCTCGCCGAGATGTTCGAGCATCATGACGGCACTTAAGATTGTCGCAATTGGGTTGGCTTTATTTTTTCCAGCGATATCAGGCGCACTGCCGTGGGCCGGTTCAAACATGCTGACGCCATTTGGGTTGATGTTAGCACTTGCTGCTAGACCGATGCCGCCACTGATTGCGCCACCGAGATCAGTGATGATGTCGCCGAATAGATTATCGGTTACGATGACACTATAGCGTTCCGGTCGTTCGACGAAATGAATACATGCGGCGTCGATGTGATCGTAGCTGGTTTCGACTTCTGGATATTCTTTGGCAACTTCATTGACTGTTCGTTGCCAGAGATCGCCTGCATAAGCGAGGACATTGGTTTTATGAACTAGTGTTAATCGTTTATCTTGGCGGTTTTTAGCAACCTCGAAACCGTAACGGACTAAGCGTTCGACGCCAAAGCGCGTATTGATTGAGCCCTGTGTAGCGACTTCGTATGGTGTGCCTTTTCGCGCGACACCGCCTTCGTTTAGATAAACCCCCTCGGTGTTTTCACGAATAACTTCGATATCGACGCCTTCAGCCTTAAATGGTCGATGGTTGACGTAGAGATCAAGCTCAAAACGCATTTTCAGCAACAATCCGCGTTCGATAATTCCGGGAGTAACATCGGGATGACCAACTGCTCCAAGCAAGATTGCATCGAGATTTTTCCATTCATCTAGTGTTTCATCCGGCAAAATAGTTTCATCTTGAAGGTAGCGCTGGCCTCCGAGATCGTAATCTGTATAGTCGGCTCCAAATCCAACAGCTTGTAAGACCTCTAAAGCCGAATCGACAATCTCTTTGCCAATTCCATCTCCGCGAATAATTCCAATTTTTTTCATACGTTATATAGTAGCATAATTTTTTAATTAAACTATTTACAAAAATGTATAATTATCATATAATATAATAATGTACACACGAAGAATCTATGCAGTTGAAGAAGAAATGCGGCTTGCAAATTTTAACGATTTTAATATATTACACGCAGGAACTCAAAGGCATGGTGCCCATTTGGCGAAAAACTATTTTGGAGCAATGGGCCTGTTCTCAGTCAATGGTTTTTTATTTGACCCTGATAATCCTGATGAAATACTGCCAAAAGTTTCCGATGATAAGGGTAGCCTTGAGGCCTCTACTCCAGAAATGTCAACAGCGTCTGCAGCGGTTCAGTCGCTGGTCGATTCGCGACATATCCTCACTGATCTTTTTGCTTTACAGGAGCATTATAACTTATTTTTGCATCAATCAACGATGACAACCTATCCTTCAGGCACGCATCTGAACTTATCAACTGAGGCTGATTTGCCAAGTTACGCTAGGCCGATGGCTCTACACCAACTATCTATGCCAGTTTTATTTGGTAGTGGTTATTATTCGAGAAGAGATATTCAACGAGGGGTTGACGAAGGATTTTGTATTTCTCCAAAAATGATGACTCTTGATAAAGTGCAAGGTAGCAGTGATGGTGATAATGGAGCAGAGGGTGTTCTATTTGATACTAGAAGGATCTCTTCAGATTTCAAAAATATGCATATTACTTCAACCGACACGAATAGAGTAGACTATATGACCTGGCTGAAACTGGTATCTTCATCACTAGTCATGAGGCTTGTTGAACAAACACATGGCACTGCAATCGACGATGGACATCTGAATTTGATTGATCTCGACAATAACATGCTTTTTGAGCCGTATCGTCAAACACACAAGCTCAAGAATGATGATGGTCGATTTGCTGATATTTCGGTATTGAGAACACCAGCTATTGAGATTCAAAGAGGATTGATTGAGTCGTGTAAAAAGCTTGACGATGTTACACATGAGGAAGAAGTAGGTCTTCGACATTGGGAGGAGTTGGTCCGTCGCTCCGAGGAGGGTGATTTCGAAGGGACTGAATGGAAGGCAAGATTAGACATCGTGAGAGAGACTGACGACCCATGGGGTGTAAATCTGGAAGTATCTGACGCCAGAGTTAGTCGTGTAGCAGATCTTTGGTCGGTTCGTAATCCAAATCTGGCTATTCCTAAAATCGTCGGACCACCTACTCGCTCTCTTGGCAGACTGGCATTACTGAGGGCAGCTTTTGAAGGTCATGTAAAAATTGCTGAACTAGGCTGGGAATATGATGATAGGCGCACAGGTAAAAGGCGCACTCGACGAACTTCACACCAAGATGTTCACGACCCTACCCCATGGATATAGTCTTTAGAAAACGTATGGTGATTAGTACGTATGTTTTTTCGTGTATCTATCTCTGATATAATTAGTGCTATGAAGAAGACATTAGCCGATAAATTATGGGATGCGCACGTCGTTACAAAAGGTGTTGACGGTGGCGCTGACTTGTTGTTTATCGATATGCATTTGATCCACGAAGTAACTTCCCCACAGGCATTTGAGGGACTGCGTTTAGCCGATCGTGATGTGCGACGACCTGATCTGACGATTGCTACCGAAGATCACAATGTCCCGACCGATGCTTTGGATGGCCAACTGATTAGCATCGTAGATCCGATTAGTCGTAAACAGATTGAAGCACTCCGCAGAAATACTGCTGAATTTGGGATCAAACTTTATCCTATGAAAAGTGGCCAGCAAGGAATTGTTCATATTGTTGGTCCTGAGCGTGGAATCACGCAGCCTGGCATGACGATAGTTTGTGGTGATAGTCACACCAGCACACACGGTGCATTTGGTTCACTTGCTTTTGGGATTGGAACTTCTGAGGTCGAACACGTTTTTGCGACGCAAACATTGCCACAAACGAGGCCGAAAACTTTAGCCATAACGGTTGATGGCAAACTGCCAGCTGGTGTTTATGCCAAAGATATCATCCTCGCGATTATCGGTGAAATCGGAACGCTTGGTGGGCGTGGTTATATGGCGGAATATCGTGGGAGTGCAATTGAGAGCCTTAGCATGGAGGCTCGTATGACAATTTGCAATATGAGCATCGAAGGTGGTGCAAAAATCGGCATGATTGCTCCTGATCAAACGACTTTTGATTACGTGCGAGGACGCGAATATGCACCGAAAGGTGCCGACTGGGAAGCTGCAGTGGAGTATTGGAAAACGTTACCGACAAATGAGGGTGCAAAGTTTGATCGTGAGGTGAAAATTGATGCTAGTAAACTCACACCGTATGTTTCATGGGGTACTAATCCTGCGCAGGTAGTGTCTATTGATGGAAAGATACCAGATCCAAATGATTTTGAAGATCCTTTGGAGCGAAAAGCCGCTGAACGCGCACTCGCCTATATGGATTTGAAACCCGACACCGCTATCCGTGATATCAAAGTCGATAAAGTTTTCTTTGGTAGCTGTACAAACGCCCGTATTGAAGATTTACGAATCGCGAGCGAAATAGTCAAAGGCAAAAAAGTTGCCAATAGCGTTGAGGCCATGGTAGTTCCAGGTAGTGAAGAAGTTCAAAAGCAAGCTGAAGCAGAAGGTCTCGATAAGATTTTCATTGATGCTGGTTTTGATTGGCGAAACCCAGGCTGCTCAATGTGTCTTGGCATGAATCCCGATCAACTAAAACCTGGCGAGCGCTGTGCCTCAACTTCTAACCGAAATTATGAAGGACGTCAAGGAACTAATGGTCGTACGCACTTGCTCTCGCCTGCTGTAGCCGCAGCAACAGCTCTGACCGGCTCAATTGCTAGTCCGGCTTAATTGCATTAATCTTCGCCGCAATTTACACAATAACCAGGATGATTGTCTGGTTCTTCTGGATGAGCTTTACAGTTGCCTTCAATACAATAGTACATTGAGCTATTGATATCAAAATTATTTGCCCAATCTTCATTTGGAAATTTACAAGTATTTGGTTTGTTTGCTTCGCAGAATCGAATACTAATTTGATATGTATTAACACCATCATTCACGAACGCATCGTAGTCGTAAATACTGCCAGGATATGGTGCTGCCGGCCAACTCTTGTTGCTCAAGAATTCTTCGAGACCAGGCGGCAACCCACGATTGACATCGGCTGGAAATCCAGCATATTTATCCTGATATAGATATAGTGCACTAGAAATTGAA
>CAZUNB010000007.1:4102-32140 GCA_964622235.1 uncultured Candidatus Saccharibacteria bacterium
TTGAACGCAACTCAGACCTTGAACGATTGTAGTAGGCTCGTTCTTGAATACCAGTGTAGCCGACTAGAACTAGGCTAGCCAGAATCCCAATCACGACAATCACGATCAATAATTCTAGTATTGTAAAACCCCTCAAAGCATCTTTTATTGCTTTGATTGGTTTAGTGATTTTTTTATGCATAAGCATTACTATAACTGTTGTTTGTCTATATATACAAAAAGAATAACTTTCTAGAAACATTCAACTGCACACAATAAACTGAAGTGTCGTTTAAGGTTATTGTTATTTCGAAACAATCAGATGATTGGTGTAGTTAGTTACCATCAAGTTTGATTCTATGAAATAGTCACTGATTTTTTTATATATGTGAATAAATATGTAAAATTTAAGGTGACAAATATTCAATTTTTTAAACCAAATCCATGCTAATTCCACAATCATATGTATGAAAGAAATTAAAATACAGAAAAGTAGAAAATTAGCAGGCGTGCAATTCATCGTGGTGACTACGGTTACGATTTTGCTGGTTATTTTATCTTTTGTTCTTCTGCGTGGGATGAGAGTTTTCCTCGGCAGAGACATAACTACCTTTGGCTTGATTTTAAGAATACTAATCGTACTGTTGGCAATAGCTGCTGCTTATGTAACAAATTTATCTGATAAAAATAAGACCTATATTCTTAGAGGTGAGAAACTAATAATATCGAATAATGGTTTTGGTCTAAGTACTAGGGAGACGATTCTGAAGATAGCACCGAGTTCAGTTTCTAGAATTAAGTTAGAGCAATCAATTTTGGGCAAGATGCTTGATGTCGGTACCATCACAATTTCAATAGACGGCAATAGTGGTAAGAAAGTGCATCGTTTGGTCGGTATAGATAATCCAAAAAAGATCATTGTTTGGCTAGAATCAGGACTTGGCGATATCAAAAAATAATCGCTGATTTTTGGTAGTTCGAACTAGAATAGATAACTCTGATATAATTACTGATATGCAAGTCGTAAAAACTATTAAAGGAACAGCCGCACCGCTCGACCGCAGCGATGTCGATACTGACCAAATCATTCCGAGTGATTACTTGAAGAGTATTTCAAAAACTGGTTTTGAAGCAGGCTTGTTTGCGCAGTGGCGTGAAAATGAGCCTAATTTCGTATTGAATCAAGATCGATTTAAAAAAGCCAAGATTTTGATCGCTGGTTCGAACTTTGGTACTGGCTCATCTCGCGAGCATGCTGTTTGGGCAATTCTACAGTACGGTTTTAGTGCTGTAATCGCGCCTAGTTTTGGTGATATTTTCCGTAACAATTCACATAAAAATGGTTTATTACCAGTTGTTTTACCTGATGAATCCGTAGATGCACTTCTAGAAGCAGTCGAAAATCGCCCTGAGTTAGAGTTTTACATCGATATTTCGAAGCGGACATTACTCGTTAGTGAGCTTGGTTTTGAGGCAAGTTTCCCACTCGATGATGAGGTGGTTAAGCGTTTTCTAGAAGGTTTGGACGATATTTCGCTAACGTTGAAACACGAGGGCGACATCACTGAATATGAAAAAATACGTCCAAGTTTTAAGCCTCGAATCTGCCATATTTAAAATATTTTATCCATCAAGGTTCAGCCTTGTACGGATTGCAAGGTTGGACCTTGTGGTAACTAGGCTCTATTTTTTAGGTAATTTAGTGTCATCTGGGTTCTTTCTTTTGCATACGGGCAGTATCCGCATTCTTTGCCAACTTCAGGGATTTGGTCTGACTCTAAACACGATTTTATTTTAGGTAACATTGGTTCAATCCAACTATCGTCTCCAGGATGTTCGATTAAACGTTGGTCGAATTTGAGCATGCCATCGAAACGTTCAGACTTTTTCTTAGCAGTTGCATATAGCCAATAGCCTGTATCACTAACATTTAAACCGTTTTGACGTAACAGCCACTGATAGACTTCCAACTGGCGCCGGTAACCATCATGATAGAAAGCATCTCCGAGCTGTGTGATTGGCTGCGAACGGGCGGTCGCTTTATAATCAACTACGATGTATTCGTCATTTTGATTAATCCAGAGATCATCGAGAGCACCGAAAATTTCCAGATTTGTTTCTTTGTGAATCGTGCGAATCCCTTTGAAGTTTTCGCGCCAGACATCAAGCATTTTGTGCTGTGCCGGAATGACATCTAATTTGTATTTGATTTGTATCGGATGTTGCTTTTTCGCTTTTCGGAGCTCATCAAACTCACGTTTATATAGTTCATCGACAGTCGAATTTAGGGTAAATGGCGGCGTGCGCGGTTGCTTTATACCGAGGCGACGGTCTAGATAGAAACAACGAGGACATTGGATGAATTGTTCAATTTTACTTCTACTAAGCGCGAATGGTTTGCTGTGCCCTGGCTGATACGTTGGATTGTAGTTGTAGGATTTCTGATATGCCATAACGATAGTATACATTGCCTACGTCAGGTTGGTAGATGTTGGGGGACCAAGTACAGATACTATTATTAAAATAACCACAAAGCGGCGGCAGTAATCAGTCCGAGCATTAATACGTCGGTGACAGAGGTTACAATTGGAATTAATACATCATCTGGGTTTGCAGTCTTACTCTCGAGCAATTTGTCGACGGTTTTAGTGATGATTAGCATGGCGACAACTACACCAATGATGCTTGCGAATACAAAAATGATAAATTTACTGAGGAACACAGTAGATAGTGCATAGTGGCGTGAAATTGCTACACCAAGACTAACTACGCTAACGGCACTGGCATTGAGCATAATGCTTGGTGCTAGATCACGAGCTAACTCGAGCTGTGGATGGTTTCGTAACTTGCCATCAGTTGCGCGGGCAGCAATGACTGAAGCGTAGTCACCGACCATAGTATTGAGTGGTGGCGTGGCGATCAGTAGCGGAATAATCGGTAGAAGTTTCTCAGAAATAGCTTCGAGCCCGATACCACCAATCAAGCTAACGCTACTGGCGGCTGCGACCATAAGACAAGTGTAGAAAAATGATTGCTTAAGACGCTCTTTTTTTATCATGCGATTACTCCGATTACGACTGAGATAATGATGACCACCAACATGTCGACAACCGATGTTTCTATCGGTCCGACAATATTGTCGGGGTTGAGGTGAAGCTTACGGACCATAATAACGCCAATAATGATCAACGGGAAAGCTAACACACCAACGCCAAACGAGGTAATCATACTAATAGCAATGATTTTCAACGGATCAACCTCGAAAAAAAGTAATCCGACGATGACCGTGAATAGTCCGAGAATTAGCGTCGAAACCATCAGTATAGCTAACGAATAAATTGCATCGTGTACGGCGATGATACTTTTTTTGAAGTCAGTGACCTTGATGTGGTGGTTGATTTTGACAGACAAACTGGCGGTGACAGAGGCGATCACATCAATCAGCCCTGGTAATAACAGAAGTGTGCCTGGAATTAATATAAATTTTTCTTTGGCTGAATCAAGAAAAATACCAGCAACAAGAGACAGTGAAACCCCAACTATCTGTCCGAATAGAATTTGTTTAGCTCCAGCTGATTTGTTGCGATTAATTCTGTGATAGTAGTATGGCCAGTAATGCTTTGGTCTCTGATTTATTTGTTTTAATTGCTCGATAAAAGGCATGAGTAATACTATGCTACTTTTCTGTGATAGTTTGCAAGCCAGTTTTGGCTGAAATGTTGCAAATCTTGACTGGCTATTGCGCCGCGAATATCGTTCATGAATCGTGCAAAAAAACTGAGGTTATGAATTGTCAGTAAGCTATTACTCGCCAATTCACCTGATTTATAAAGATGTCGTAAGTAGTTTTTTCCATGATTTGAACAAGTATAACAGCTACAGCCTTGTTCAATCGGAGATTCGTCAACTTCAAAATCTTTTTTGCCAATATTAAAACGACCATCATATGTATAGAGCGAGCCGTTTCGGGCATTTCGGGTGGGTGTGACACAGTCAAATGTGTCGATACCAACAGCGACTGCTGCGAGAATGTCTTCTGGTGTGCCGATGCCGAGCAAGTGTCGAGGCTTGTTGTCCGGTAGCTCATCTGTCACCCAACCAACTGCTTCACCGAGGTCATGTTTATTGAACGCACCACCGATACCAAAGCCGTCAAAATTCATTGCCGCTAGTGTACGAGCAGATTCACGGCGTAAATCCTCGTGACGACCGCCTTGCACAACTCCAAAAAGAGCTTGCTTGTTATTTGTATCGAGTTTTTTGTGAGTATTAAGACTGCGCTCCGCCCAGACATGGGTTCGATCCATGGCTAACTTTTGATAGTCTTTCGGTGCAGTAGGTGCGGTGCATTCATCAAACGCAAAGATAATATCTGCACCTAAATCGTACTGAATTTGCATAGATTTCTCTGGATCGAGATATATCTTGCTACCATCGAGATGACTCTTAAAACTAACTCCATCGTCATCAATTTTAAATCTAGCACTATTCTTTGGTATTCCTTCACGACTCTCACCTGCTTCGGCTACCTTGGTTATCCCGCTGTCGAACGCAACGCCGAGGCTAAAGACCTGAAACCCACCACTGTCAGTGAATAGTGGTTTCTTATAATTCATGAACCTATGAAGGCCCCCAGATTTTTTCACAACCTCACTGCCTGGTCGCAACATTAAATGGTACGTGTTTGCTAGGGCAGCTTGCATGCCAGTGCCGTCGAGCTGCTCGTTACTGAGACTTTTTACGGTAGCTTTGGTCCCAACGGCGATGAAGGCTGGAGTCTTGATTTGTCCGTGGCGCGTCGATATGATGCCAGTTCGTGCTTGACCATCTTTTTCCGTAATCGAATATGAAAATTTTTCATTTATCATCACTACATTATAGCAACAATACAAAACAACAACATATACATATATATATTTATATGTTACATTATTAAATATAATGAATGAGAATCTTGACCCCATCCGCTATCTTGACCCGATGGATAATCCTGATAGTCCGTGTAATAATCCAGACGTGTTGACAGAAGTCTTAGTCGATCTACCTAAAGGTGACGGCGTGATTTCATATAATCCATTTCGCCATCCTATTGCATATAGAGACCATATTCGTAACTCTCAAAGACCTGATAATCTTAGGCTTTTAACCCCTTCGCAGCGTGTAGGCGCAAAGGCAAAAGCGGATATGTCACTCAGTAGAGCGTTGGATGCTTGTCAAGACTGTCCGCTTTTGGGAGAATGTCTTAAGTACCCAGTATCGGTAGGTGAAAATCCATTTGATAGTAGGGTTGGGTATGCGAATGGTATCAGAGGCGGAGTGCTCACCAGTAAGATTAGAAAAACGGCAAAAGAGCTCTCACCGTTTTATCGTACTAATAGAGGCTTCGATTATAGAAGATTATCGGAGGCAGTACTTGCTACGTTTCGTTACGGTTAGTCATGACAAGCCATGAGTAGAAGCTGGTAGTATGTCCCTATGGATTATACTCAGATTGAGGAAAGCTGGATTTTTCAGTTGGAAGATTATTTCGCAACTGATGCTTGGCAAAAAACTATCAATTTGGCCCGCAATGAATATGATCAGGCGACTGTTTATCCTGTTATAAAAGATATATTTCGCACTTTTAATTTAACGCCGTTTGATGAAGTGAAAGTAGTGATACTTGGACAAGACCCTTACCACAGACCTAATCAAGCGATGGGTTTGAGTTTTTCGGTTCCAGTTGGAATCAAAGTTCCATCGAGTTTACAAAATATTAAAAAAGAGATTGAATCCGACCTAGGTCATAAATCAGTAGTCGAAAGTGGCGATTTAACAACGTGGGCAAAACAAGGTGTGTTACTGTTGAATTCCGTTTTGACCGTTCGGGCAGGTCAGGCTGGGTCTCATCGAGATATAGGATGGCAAGAATTTACTGATTTTTCCATAGCTCAATTATCTAAAGAAAAGGAAAATTTAGTTTTCATTCTGTGGGGTTCTTACGCTAAAAGTAAAAAAGAGCTCATTAATCAGTCAAAACATTTAATCATCGAAAGCCCTCACCCTTCCCCGCTATCAGCCTATCGAGGTTTTTTCGACAGCAAACCTTTCTCAAAAACCAACAAATATTTAGCCGAACATGGCTTAGCTCCGATAGATTGGTAAGCACGGCTCTTAGCTACTGGAAAAGGAAGACAAAAATCGATCGAAAAATACCATAAAACGTTCATGCTTGCAAACAATTAGTAGTTGTAGTATTTTTTGAATAGTAAATACAGATAAATAGGAGTTATATATGGCAGCACCAGGAGAACAGATTACAGCACAGGAGGGTATCCCGGAAGAAGAAGATATGTTTTTTTTGGCTGAGGTTCCAGATCCTGTTTATAGAGAGTTTTTAGAAGCAACTCTGGGTGTAGAGGAGCCAGCACCACACTTTCCCGGTACGCATTTTGAGGTAGCTAATGCCGATAGCGTTGATGGTATGTCACTCCCTGAAGGTACTTCGAGGTTTACGCTGTTTACAGACCCGAAAACTTTTGCTCACCGGAGTCATTTTGCTGGAACGGTTGAAAGAGAACTTCGTAAGGATTTACGAAACTTGCACTGTCAAGAAAAAAAACGTGGAGCAATTGCTGACCTGCTCATGGACAGTCCTAAGCAAATAGCTTGGCAGCTTGGGCAAAGATATGCACCTAAACCGTTTGACGAAAAAGCTGAAACAGAAGGAGGTCGAGTTAGTAATCCTTATGATTCAGAAGGTGGTGGAGAAAGAGCTATAGCTCCACCGAAAATGGTTAGTCTCCTGGTTAGAAATTCTCATTGGATGACTGATAAAACTGGAAAAAAGTTGCCGATCTTGGCTTTCGATAGGCCATCTCGCAGAGGGGAGTTCGGAACTACTGCTACCGACTGGTTAACGCCCAGCCAAATTATGCTCGGACTTCTAGTGGCAGCGAGGTCGTCGGATTCCGTTGCAGAACAGGTAACCATAGCTGCGGCTAATGCTTATAATGAAACATGGGCACAGTACGCCGTTGATCTTACGCACAGCCAAGCAACTGGAGAGACTAGAGTTCCAATTGACCAAGAAGTATCCCCCGTTCGACGGGTCACAAGCCCTGCTGTGGTTAAGGGTCTAGCAATCGCAGCATATAGTGGTGAGATATTCGATGGTCCTCGCAGGTTTTTTGTGGATGGTGATGAGCTAAATGATGCGGCAAGAGCACAAATTACAGGTGTTCCGAGTTCAGGTGGAATGAGCGATTAAGATCAGTTAAAATACTACTCGATTGTTGTCTAGTTTTGCGGTTAATTCTGAGCCATCAGTAACATTACCGTCGATTATTTCGAGTGCGAGTGGATCAAGAATTTTGGTTTGAATCAATCGCTTGAGCGGTCGGGCGCCGAAGCTTGGGTCGTAGCCCTGCTCTGCCAACATCGTTTTGACATCATCTGAGAAATTAATTGTGATGTCTTTACTGTCTTTAATTTGCTTCGTAAATTCACGCAAGCGAATGTCGACAATATCGCCCATACGAGCTTGATCAAGTCGGTTGAAGACCACGATATCGTCAATGCGGTTCAGGAACTCAGGACGGAATTCTTTGCGTAGCAATTGCTGAATAATTCCTTCGAGAGCCTCGTCTTCCTCTGGTTTAGCCTCGAGGATAGCATGTGAACCGATATTACTGGTCATGACGATAATTGTGTTGGTAAAGTTGACGGTCCTACCCTGTCCATCGGTCATTCGGCCATCATCGAGCACTTGCAGGAGAATATTAAAGACATCTCGGTGAGCTTTTTCAATTTCATCAAACAAGATAACCGTATACGGTCGCCTGCGGACCGCCTCAGTTAACTGACCGCCCGCTTCATAACCAACGTATCCTGGAGGCGAACCAATCAGACGCGCTACGGCGTGTTGCTCCATATATTCGCTCATATCAATACGAATCATGGCGTGCTCGTCATCAAATAGCTGTTCGGCTAGTGCTTTGGTTAACTCAGTTTTACCGACGCCAGTTGGACCGAGGAATAAGAAACTACCGATTGGTTTTTGTTGGTCGCTAATTCCAGCTCGACTTCGCCTAATGGCGTTAGCAACGGCAGTCACGGCTTTGTCCTGACCGATTACCCGTTTTTCAAGCTCACCTTCAAGATGGCTCAGCTTATTTGATTCGCTTTCTAGAAGCCGCGAGACTGGAATGCCTGTCCAGCGACCAACCACGTTGGCGATATCTTCACTGGTAACTTCTTCGCGCAGTAGTCTTTTATCAGCTGGAATTTCTTCTAGTTTTTTCTGGGTTTCGACTATTGAGCTCTTTAATTTCGGAATTTCACCATACTGGATCTCGGCAGCACGATTTAGGTCACTTTCGCGCTCTGCTTGTTCCTGTTCGCTTTTTAGGTGATCAATTTTCTCACTTGCTTGGTTGATTTCGTCAATTAGTTTTTTCTCACGACTCCATTGTTGGTCGAGACTGCTCGAATCTTCCTTTAGGTTAGCAATTTCTTGCTCAATTTGCTCTACTCTCTGCTTAGCGTTTTTGTCTTTTTTGAGAGAAGCTTTTTCGATTTCTAGTTGTGTGACTTTACGTTTTACTCTGTCTAATTCTGTCGGCATAGAGTCGATTTCGATTTTTAAACTTGAGGTTGCTTCATCGATTAGGTCCACAGCCTTATCAGGTAGAAAACGATCAGCGATATATCGACTACTTAGTCTGGCAGCAGCAACTACTGCATCATCTGTTATTTTTACACCATGGTGAACTTCATATTTTTCTTGTAATCCACGTAAGATTGTAATCGTATCATCAACTGACGGCTCATCAACGAAAACTGGCTGAAAGCGACGTTCAAGTGCCGCATCTTTTTCAATATTTTCTCGGTATTCATCAAGTGTCGTGGCGCCAATCATGTGCAGTTTCCCTCGGGCCAAAAGAGGCTTGAGCATATTACCAGCATCCATTGCACCTTCACTCTTGCCGGCACCAACTATGGTGTGCAGCTCATCAACAAATAAAATAATTTCACCATCAGATTTTTCAACTTCATCAAGCACTGCTTTTAAGCGTTCTTCAAATTCTCCACGGTATTTAGCCCCAGCTAAAAGACTCCCCATCCCGAGCTCAATCAATCGTCTATTTTTTAGGCTATTCGGCACATCACCAGCAACAATTCGACTGGCGAGCCCCTCGACTATGGCTGTCTTGCCAACGCCAGGTTCACCAATCAACACGGGGTTGTTCTTGGTTCGACGACTCAAAACTTGCATAACACGACGGATTTCTTCATCGCGACCGATTACTGGGTCAAGCTTGCCTTCACGTGCAAGTCCAGTAAAGTCTTGCCCATATTTTTCAAGCACATTCATTTTATTCTCTGGTGTTTGATCACTCACCTTCTGTCCTCCTCGCACGTCATCGAGTTTAGTTTTTAGATCATTATAGTTAAGTTCAAATGGAAGTAGGTTCTCCTTGGCGGCAGATAGCAAAATGTGCTCAGTCGAAAGGTGTGTATCATTAAGGCTTTTCATTTCTTTCTTTGCGGTTGCGAGCATACGACTGAATTTACTGCTCGGACGGATGTCCGATTCAGTCGTTACGTCAGCACTGGTTGGTAGGGCGTCAACCGCTTCATGAAGTTTACTCTCAAAGTTAACAGCGCCACTTGTAGAGACTAAACCACTGAAGGCCGTATCGGTCTGAGAAGCTAAACTAGCTAGCAAGTGTATCGGTTCGAGCATTGGGTTGTGTCTTTGTGTCGCACTTTCGATTGCAGATTGCAAAGCTTCAACCAGCTTTTGGGTCATTTCGTTTGGATTCATAGTTTTTCCTTTCGACTAAAGATGATAGTACTAGTATAGAAATCTAGCACTCTACTGTCAAGAGTGCCAATATGATTATGGTTGCCTCAGTGTTGCGATAGAGTATACTAAGCTTAAGTTAAAGCGTAAGCAAAAACATGAAAGATAAACAAACAACTTTTGGATTCACCATTATAGAGCTAGTCGTTGTTATTCTTATTATCGGAATTTTGGCAAGCCTAAGCTACGGAGGCTATGGACGCTACCGACGAAATGCTGAGAATTCATTGAAAAACGATGCTGCAAAAGCTCTAGCCGCCGGGCTAAAAACTTACGTCGGTAAAAACAATGAGTATCCTGCTAAAAACACAATGACTGGCGAGTTTGGAGCGTGTCTAGGTAACGGACCAGAGCTTGAGGACGGTCTATGTACTAATACAACATGGGCCCAAGTTCGAAGTGACTTTAACGCAGAGCTTGAAAAAATTACAAAACTCTCAAGATTTGACTATGAAACCAAACGACTTCTGGTTGATAATGGAGATTATTTTGAAGGAGTAGTTTTTATTCACAGGCCCAGCGCTAGGGTTGACGGTAAGTATAATAAGTTCTTTCTCGAGTATGCTTTAGAAGGAGACAATGCTTTATGTGGCGAAGGGGTGGTGAAGAGAAATGATGCCAACAATTATGTAAGCACAAACCAAGGATATAGCTTTAGAGGTAGTGGGAATACTAGATGTGTAATTCCTCTGTTCGATCCAGATAATCCAGAAGCACTGTTACCGTGATAAAAAAATATGACGGCTTTACTCTTGTTGAGTTGATGGTTGTGATTGTCGTGATTGGTATTTTAGCGGGATTGGTAACAGTTGGTACTGGAAAGTATCAGAGCAATGCACGCAATCAGTCAAAAATTGTCGCTACTCAAGGCTTGTCGAGCTCGCTTCGAACCTATCTTGCTGAGTTTAACAAATATCCGATGGAAGACAATACTTGCCTTGGTTATGGCGATGATTACTCGAATAATGGTGATGTTTGTCAGTTTACTAGTACAGACGGTGGAGAAAACTTCACTCCAAACACCCAGTATCAAGTTCGTAATTCATTTAATAAAGCGCTTGCCAAAGTCACAACAGACCCACGACCGAAGATCAACACATCGAAACTCGGTGGTGATCTAGGCTTTACTGGCGCCGACGTTTATATCGCTGGAGTTGTGTTTACTATGACCAAACCACAACCGAGCACTCCAGGAGATGCTGGAAAATATTATGTTGTGAAAGGTGGCTTAACTAGTACTTATGATCATTGGTACTATGTAAAGTATCTTTTAGAGGGTGAAAATGTTGACTGCGGAGTATCGGTAGTAGAATATAAACCTGGAGATGTAAATAATTATTATAATACAGATAAGAATTACTCATATAGTGTCAATGGCATTACACTTTGCGTGCACCCTTTACCTGATCCTAAGAATCCCGACTCACCAATCAACTAACTAGTAATCAATTCCCTTATTAGCCATAAACTTGTCATCGAAGTGATGTTTCATCTTGGTCATATTAGTGGCAATATCGACATCTTTGAGTAATTCTTTTGGAAAATCACGTCCTGTCAGACAGAGGTTTGTGTCAATCTTTCGATTTTTTATCATGTCTTTTACTTGCTCAACTTTAATTAGTTCGTCGTGCATAGCATTATTGATCTCATCACAAATTACTAAATCGAACTCACCACTCTGGCTAGCTTTAATAGCGAATTCGAGCGTTTTCTGGGCGGCTTGCTTATGTTGTTGCTCGGAAATCCCAGCAGCGCTCATTTCGCCAGCATCATAAAAACCTTTACCACCACGGAACATTTTGAGATTATCTTTATAGATTGGTTCAATATCTTTGATGAATTGATGCTCACCGACTTCCCAGTGTTTAATGAACTGCACGAACGCTACTCGCCAACCAGTTCCGAGTGCTCGGACTAAAAGACCGAGTCCTGCGCTAGTTTTGCCCTTGCCCTCACCTGTATAGACGACGACTACCGATGGTTTAGTCTCAAAATCTTCAAACATACACTTATTATAGCGTAGCCCGACGGTGACCGAAAGTCGTCGATGCTAGGGTTCCTTTACGCTAACCAAATAAATTCTGTATAGATTGTTAGAAAATGTCCGACAACAAATAGCACAGCGCCAAACACAGCCAGTCTTTGTTCTCTTTTCATAACTAAAAAAACATTTTAATCAACCTTGTGTTCATAGAGAAACCGATAATGAACGCGCAGTGAAGCATACGCAACCATTAAATCACCCAATAGTTCAGTAGTAGCGGCTAGAAAACGGAGAAAAACTTGAGTATTCATGAATAGAAAGTATAGTGAAAATGACTTTTGGTTGTCCATGAGAAGCTATTTGGCTATAATACCAATGATTTATAAAAAATAAAAAAGAAAGAATTAATGTCACGTTTTGTTCAAATTCCAGGTTATTATCGTGCGAAAATGCAATTTATTGGTTTGACCAAAGGGGTCTACACGGTCACCGATGAAGATCTGTTTTTTACTACAGATGGAACTGAGGGTGGTGTCTTTCTGTCTAAGCTTGATGAATTGGGTGAACTAAGAATGACCAACGGTTTCCTAGGTATGCCTAGTGAAATACTGGTTAGAAGTGGTATGTCTATAAAATTTTCAATAGTCTTTTTTGATGAATATAAAGCACGCATAATAACAATTATTTTCGGCGCAGTTCTTATTTTCTTTCTCGGTTTTTTTGGGGCTATTGCAGGTATTATACCTCTCGGTATTGTCCTTATTATAAACTCAAGAGCAATTAAAGAATCGAGTCGACAATTTTCCAATGCGGTTGCACATAAACTGGCAGTAAAACCAGGGGGGGATCCTATTGTTGTTGGTATCATCTATATAGTTATCGGTGTAATAGCACTGCTGATTGGCTCAACACTATTTCTCTTGAGAGTTATTTCTCTACTGTCTTAGCTAAAGCCAAGTTTTAAGTTTTTCAGCGAAAGCTTCGGCCGTAAAACCAAATTTTTCATCGAGTACCGTGTAAGGTGCGCTATAGCCAAAGTGATTAAGGCCATGAATACGTTCGATGTCACCAACCAACCCAAGGAGATTGACCGACAAGCCGGCAGTGATACCAGCGCGTGGAACCCCTTCTGGAAGTATTTCATGCTGATAATCATTTGGTTGCTCACGGAATTTTCCTTCGCTTGGAGCACTTACGATTCGAATCATAATATCAGGTAAAATCTTTGCAGCATTAAGTGCAGTGCTTACTTCACTACCGTTGGCAATAACGATGAGTTCAGGCGCACGCACTGACTCCTGGACGATATATGCGCCTTGTTCAGCGTGCTTGGCGTCCTCAAAGTGACTAACACTTTTCGTCGGCAAGTCTTTAACATTTTGGCGAGTCAAGATTAGGCCTGTTGGCGTATCGGTATTTTCCATTGCCATTTTCCAGGCAACTGTTGTCTCAGCGCTATCGGCAGGTCGAAGTGCCAATAATCCTGGTTTACCGTCGTGGTTGTGTACTTTTTCCAGTAGTCGTAACTGTGCTTCTTGTTCGATAGGCTGGTGAGTCGGTCCATCTTCTCCTACACGGAATGCATCGTGTGTCCATACGAATTTGACTGGTTGTTGCATTAAGGCTGCCATGCGCAGTACCGGCTTCATATAATCAGAAAAAGCAAAGAATGTTCCGCAGACCGGAATGACGCCACCATGTAAACTCATACCGACAGCAACTGCCGCCATAGTTAGTTCGCTAACGCCGGCTTGCATGAACTGTCCAGCAAAGTTATCACGTGTAAATATTTGTGATTTTTTCAAAAAGCCATCGGTTTTGTCACTATTGGCAAGATCAGCGCTCATAACAATCATATTCGGAACTTTGTCGGCGAATACTGACAACACATGACTACTGCTAGCGCGTGTAGCAATATTTTCCTTTTGTGACTCGGCGACTTTTTCCCAGTTAATTTCTGGTGTTTTGCCGCTCAAAAACCTATCGAGTTCAGCTGCTTTTTCTGGGTTTTCTGACCGCCATAGTTTTTCAGAAGCTTTCTTTTCGTTAATTGTTTTACGTTTCCGGTTGGCAGATTCTTCGTATAATTTCTTTACTTCATTATCTATTACAAATGGTTGAATCGGATCCCCACCAAGCGCGGAGATAGTTTTCTTAAAGTCTGCCCCAGCCGCACTCATTGGCTGACCATGCATACTAACCTGTCCTTCAAATGGCTCTCCGTTTGAGTCAACAGCACCTTTGCCCATGATTGTCTTTCCAATGATTAGATTTGGCTTGGTTGAATTTTGGGCTTGTTCGAGAGCACCTTCGATTTGCGCGAAATCATTACCATCAATTTCAACGACGTTCCAGCCCCAAGCACGGTACTTTGCAGCAGTGTCTTCAGAAGTGACGTCTTTTGTTTTGCTTGAAAGCTGAACATCATTACTGTCATAAAACATGATGAGATTACCGAGTCCGAGATGACCAGCTAAACGGCCAGCGCCTTGGCTAATTTCTTCTTGTACTCCTCCATCGCTTATGAACAAATAGGTTTTATGCTCAGTCCAATCACCAAAACGTTCGCGCAAAAATCGCTCAGCAATCGCTGCTCCAACTCCATAGGTATGTCCTTGTCCGAGCGGTCCGCTAGTGTTTTCGATTCCGTGAGCATGATCGATTTCAGGATGGCCTGGCGTGTGACTACCCCATTGTCGAAAGTTTTCTAGTTGTGATAGTTCGATCCGTCCTGATAAGGCTAAGATACTGTAAAGCATTGGAGACATGTGGCCAGCATCGAGGAAGAACCTGTCGCGCCATGGATATTCAGCATCATCTGGGTCGTCGTTAAGGAATTTAGAGTAAAGTGTATGGATGTAGTCGGCTGCGCCCATAGCCCCACCTGGGTGACCGCTTCCAGCTTTTTCAACCATAGCTCCACTTAAGATTCTGACTGTATTTGCCGCTTTTAGATCAATTTCTGACATACTTGCTCCCGTTAACTTGCTACTCTTCAGTTTCGCAGACAATCTATACTCCGTCAATTTTCTGATAGCTTCAATATTATTAAAAATGTCATTTAAACAAACACCGACTCAAAAAATAGTAAGTCGGTGTGTTGTGCTCAAAGCTATTAGCTTTAATTAAGCATTGGCTTTGAGTAGTTTTTCGATTTTTGGTTTGTCAAAACCAACGATGATTTCGCCATCGATGTCGATAACTGGTACGCCCATTTGTTGGCTTTTGGCAATCATTTCCCTTTGGGCGTCAATGTCTTGTGTTACATCTTTTTGCGTAAACTTGACGTTGTTGTCATCAAAATAGTCTTTTGCCATGTGGCAAAAACCACAGGTTGGCGTTGTGTACATTGTTATAGTTGGTTGTTTTGCGTCGCTCATTGTTGGCGCTCCTTTATTAACTTAATTACTTGCTGGACAGTTTTGTCTTCTTTGCGGATACGGTAGCAAATTCTCTGCCCCATTCGCTCTGGCTCCAAGATTCCTCCTTGCTCTAGAATCTTGAGCTGTTGGCTTGTGCCAGCTGTAGAAATTCCGAGCTCCGTGCTGAGCTCACTAACGCAAATATCTTTTCGTGTACTCAAAAGCTCGACAATCCGATAACGGGTCTTATCGCCAAGCGAGTTGAACATAGAAATTAGTTTGCGAGATAAATCCAAAGATTTTACTTTCCTTTTGACTAAACGTTTATATTTAATTGTTTAACCAAACACTTAAATACTACGCCTACCCCACAATACTGTCAAGTATTATTAATTTCAACTATTTTCTATCTACTTTTGCTGCCAAAAGTAACAAAACCACTGGGCTTGTCACGTCGCTAGATATGTTCGTTGTAAAAGTAAACAACAGCTGAGCAAAACTCGTAACTTTTAGCCACTCAGACATTGCTCATCTTTTAGTTGTTTATTTTACACTCACATTCTGGCTTTGGTTCTTTTACGCCCAGGCCCAAGCCCGAACACCATCAACAGCCTTCGACCTAGGTCGAGCATCGCCAATTTCCTGAAGAGATAAGTGTCGGTAGCCTGACACGACGAGGACCACCCTGAACGTAAGTGAAGTGCGAAGTGAAACGAGTTCCGCAGGAGTCAGTGGTAGTAGCTACTTGTCTCTATCAAGATAATTGGGGCGTGAGAGAGTTTTGTATTACTTTGCCGGTGCAAAGTGATGAGTAAATAAGGAAATAAGAAGTAATATCTATTTGCTACAAATTTGCGTACTTGACAAATAAAGAGAGAGAGTTTAATAAGATATATCGTAAATGAATTGGAGATAATATGGCAATTGGCAATGAGAGCATAGACATGCCCAAGACAGTCTATACGGATAGAGACGGTACAATAAAAGGTCTTTTGGTTGAAGGGAATGTGAACCCAGACGACAATTCTCGATACAATTTGTTTTGTAGCATGGGCTTGCCTGGCGAGAAGGTTGAGGGAAGAGTTGGGAGAGATTTAAATAACAGGCCGATAGCAATTGATCTTGGCGGCATAGCTCGCTCGCTTTGCGAATCTTGTGAACCCGGTTGCGAAATAGTATTAGGTCAAAACCTGCGCGACGCTCAGGCACTTGTTGATGATTTTGACGCAACATTTGGCGATAGACCGCCGGAGTTCAAAGTTTCAATCAGACTAATCCCAATTCCACTTCGGGAGATTAATCCAAATATCACATTAACTCCCCGACCGCCACAAACTGATGGATAAGTTGGAGTGAACATAGCTGCGGGCGCAGATTATCATGATGTGCACGGATTTCCAGCATGGTAATAAGCTATGCGTTGGCTCTAGCGATTAGCAGTAGTCCAATAACGACTAGTAACATCCCAGATAAGCCAATAACAGATGTTTTCTCATGAAGAAAGAAAATTCCAAATGCGATTGATAGGACAATACTAGCTCCAAAAACCATAGGAGAAATTACAGAGACTTCCCCACCCTTTTGAAATATTTTCGCAAATGATATTGCGAAGATTGCTACCGAGATGCCGGAAAATACCGCAAAGATAACACCTTCTTTGGTGGTGGGGAGAAGATTCGTCTGACGATACTTTGACAATAATAGAATTGAGCTAAAAATTAAAACTGGAAAAAGATTCGCTACAGCACCCACTACCAAGCTATCTGCTTTGCCTCCTGCGAGTTTTTGGTTTATTTGAAATGATGCGTAGCTAACTATGGCTAAAGCAATCAATGGCAATAGCTTTATCATGCTTCTACGAACTTGATGCAACGAGCATGATGAGCGGCATCGATCTTACCGAGCTCAAGCATGACATCAACCATCTCGCGGACCGTGGCGAAGTGGTGCAGACTGACTCCAGCCTCTTGCAGTGCTAGTTCTCCACCTTTGTTATAGTCAAGTAGAACCGCTGCATCGGATATTCTAAGGTCGAATGACTGTAGTGCGGAAACAACCTCAAGCAATGAAGTGCCCTTAGTAGTTAGGTCTTCAATCACTAGTATTTCTTCTTGTTCATGCCATTCACCCTCAAGTGCCTTTTGTAGTCCATAGGCCTTCACGGCAGCCTCTTTGCGGAGGAAAATCCATGGTCGTTCCATCTCGAGACTGATTGCTCCTGCGATTGGGAGTGCTGCGTAGGCCACACCGGCCAACCGATCGAAGTGAATATCTTTAATCATTTCTACGTAGATTTTTGCGACTTTTTTCATTAATATAGGATGGCTAATAAGCAATCTTAGGTCGATATACATAGGGCTTTCGATGCCACTTTTGAGTGTAAAGTCACCAAATTTAAGCGCCCCAATTTCATTTAGGGCAATTGCTAACTCAGTTTTAGCTAGCTCATTCATCGTTTGCCTCCTCAGCGATTTTTTGTATGATTCGCTCGATTTCTTGGTGAAGATCAAGAGCTGCTTGGTGAGGATTGTCAGCAAAGATGATGCTGCGGCTGGCCGAAATCTGAACACCTCCAAGTTGGTCGTTTAATCCAGCGCGGAGTGATTGCTCAAGATCACCGCCTTGTGCGCCGATACCAGGAATTAGTAGTGGAGTGTCATTGCCAGCAAGGTTACGAATCGATTCTAACTCTTCTGGGTAAGTTGCTCCGGCTACGAGTCCAATAGTTGCATTTACATTAAGCGCACAAAAGTTCTGGGTGATTCTTTTATAGACTTCTTCACCATCAATCATTTGTGATTGAAGCTCGTCGCCACCAGGGTTGCTCGTTCGGGTAAGAATATATAGCGTTCGGTCGTAGTCATAGAATGGTGCTAATGCCTCGGTTCCCATATAAGGCTGTAGTGTTACTGCATCAGCTGCGAGGTAATCGAAAACAAACGACGCGTAGCCACGATTAGTATTACCGATGTCACCGCGCTTAGCATCGATGATTATGTAGGTGTCTGGCACAACCTTTCGAATGTAATCACAGGTTTTTTTGAGATTCTCGATACCTCGAGCACCATCAGCTTCATAGAACGCAGTATTTGGCTTGTAGCTACCGGCAATATCTTTTGTTTGGTCAATTATTCGTTTATTAAATTCAAATTGATTAAGAGACCCAATTTTCTCAATATCTGGATCTAGTCCTATGCACAGTAGTGAATGATGGTTGGTATTTTGAGTGCTCATTACTACTGGGTATTTTAACACAAATTATTGATGTGATATGATTACAGTCATGAATAATATGTTTTATGATCCGAAAAAAGACTTCGAAGACAACTTAACAAATGGACCGTATTTTGACGAGATTCCCAAGCTAGTTCGCGAAGGCGAACCACAGTTTAGTTTTCTTGGTTTCCCTCTCTACCTTCCTTTCGGTATAGGTGCTGGCCCCTTGCCTTCCAGTAAGCATGTTGAAGCAGCATTCAAGTGGGGCTATGACGTAGTTAATTATAAAACTCAACGCAGTGTGGCGTTTCGGGCCAACAAGTTTCCGCATGTCGTTGCAGTTGACACCGATGGTGATATTTCTTTAGAGAAAGTTAAGGAAGGATTGACTAAGTCTGACGATGATAAACCAGTTGATGTCTCAAAGCTAAACATTACCAATTCATTTGGTAATCCGAGTAAAGGTCCAGATTATTGGAAAGAAGATATGGCGAGGGGTGTGGCATCAGCTGGTAAAGGCCAAATTATGATCGGTAGTGCTGTTGGCACTATTAAGGATGGTTTTACCCCAGAGAATTATTGGCAAGATTTTGCCGACACCGCGAAAATGGTCAGTGATGCCGGTGTGAAAATTGTTGAGGTTAACCTAAGTTGTCCCAATGTAGCCAGTGAAGGCGTTATTTGTTATACCAAAGATGCCGTAATCGAGATATGCCGACGCAGCAAAGAAGCTATTGGTGACACTCCTCTAGTAATTAAAATGGGTCATTATGCAGACGAGCAGCAAAGTTTGCTCGAAGAGATAATTGCAGAAGTAGACCAATATATCGCAGCAATCTCAGGTATTAATACTTTATCGGCCGAACTTAGAGATAAGCAAGGTAAACAGGCTTTACCTGGTGAAAATCGGCTCAAAACAGGATTGTGTGGAGCGGGAATTAAGTGGGCAGGACTTGAAATGGTCGAGAGGCTAGCTGGTATCCGTGATCAAAAAGGTTATAATTTTGAAATTATTGGTATGGGTGGCTGCATGACACCGGACGATTTTTTTGAATATCGAGAGGCTGGTGCCGATGTTGTACAAGCATGTACTGCACCAATGTGGAGCCCAACTTTAGCTCACGAAATAGCAAGCCAGATGAGAAAAAATGGCTAGTTCGATTGATCGAACCGAAGAATCGGGGTTGAAGCCTATAGTTTTTTTTGATTCAGTAGCTTCGTTATTTCGGAGCTTTTTAATTTGGGTTCTTGGCTTGCCTGCCTACATGTTATTAACGATTGGTCTTACGGGCGCACTTTTAATCACATTATTTCCGTTCAGCCAAAATCTTCAACCTGAATCGGGTGTTAGTGTCTCTGCGCCAGCACCTTCACTTTTGCTATCACCCCCGACCTTCTCTGGCACAATTATGATGTGGGTTGGCCTACTAATGATGCTGGCAGCATTCTCAATCTTTATTCGTGCCGTTCGCCGTTTTTTCGAAGTGAGGATTTCTTTGTTGGAGCAACATAGACTAATTTTTCTTAATGCATTGAGTATTATTTCCTGGGGAGTTATCTGGTTTAATCCAGTGGCACGTGAATACGTTCCAAGCTCAACCCTGAACGAGCTATATATACTAGTTCTAGTTGTAACCTTTATTAGTCTTGGTCTTGAGAGAATTTTTGAACGCCGTCGTGAGCATGTCGAAGAGACTGTCTTTGGTAATGAGCTTGATAACGAAGAGAAGTAATTCGCAGTAGAGTTACAATACTTTTTTAGCAGCAATAGCTCGTTCGTGATTTATAACACCATCTTGCATGACAATCTCGTTATTCAGAACGATATTTCGTACACGACCAAAAACTTGCCTGCCTTCGAATGGTGACCACTTGGCTTTACTTTGCGAGCCTTTTGTACTGTAGTGGTATGATTCTTCGCTAATCTCGATATAAGTTTCATCATTAACCTCTAGATTGAACAACTTCGCTGGAATATTGTAGGTAAGATCGAGTAGCTTCTTGCGGCTAAGCCGATTCTCTTGTTCAGCTTGCAGAAGCAATGGCAGTGTTGACTCAAGCCCAGGAATACCAAATGCACCAGCTTTTTTATCTGCCTGTGTGTGTGGCGCATGATCACTTTCTATCAGATCAATCGCGTCTAAATTATCCCACAGGAATGAAACATTATTTCTGCTCTTTAAAGACGGTTTCATTTGAGCAAAAGCACCAATTCGCTCACCATCTTCTTCATTCAAAAATAGATGATGCGGCGTGACTCCACAGGTAACATTTCGACCAATATCTTTCGCTCGCATGATTTTAGTTAAAATTTCTTGGCTTGGCATATGAGCAACATGGATGTGCCGATTAGATATATCGAGCGATTGGATGGCTAAATCAATTGTTGACTCTTCGGTGTGTAGTACTATTGGTTTATCTTTTGGCCAGCGTTCGTAAATCTCTGCCAGTTTATTAAGGTCGAGCACGTAGCCACCAGTTGTAATATTTAGGTATAGCTTCAAGGCTACCGCTTTTTGACTTGCTTCTTCAAATGTGTCGAGATTATCACCAAGCGAACCGTAGTAAAAGCCAATATTACTAAGTGCTTTTTGTTCACCAAGATTCCGTTTCTCATCAAGCCGTTCAATTGTCGTAATCGGCTTTGAGGTGTTCGGCATATCGAGCACAGTCGTAAAGCCACCAGCTAAAGCGGCTGCCGTACCACTGGCTAAATCTTCTTTTTCGTTTTGTCCCGGTTCACGCAAGTGAACGTGCACATCAATGAGTCCGGGTAATTTAATCATACTTCTATTATTGCACACCTTGATGTCTTCCTGAGAGGAATTTCTGTTATAATTTATGGATACGAAAGAGAGGTTTTATGTCATTAGCAAATCGATCATTAGTGGCGATTAACGATTTTAGTAAGGATGAGTGGCTAGAGGTTTTGAACGAGGCTACGGCTATTAAGCAGTCAGGCTTAACTTCCCGTGCCGATGTGTTAAGAGGTAAAATAGTGGCTACTCTTTTCTTCGAAGCTTCAACAAGAACCCGAATGAGTTTCCAGGCGGCAATCCAAAGACTTGGTGGTGACGTAATTGGTTTCTCAAGCGCTTCGATGACCAGTGTTAAAAAAGGCGAAAGCCTTGAAGACACAATTCGCATGGTTAATGGCTATGCCGATGCAATTGTTATCCGTCACCCCGAAGCAGGTGCAGTAAATCGAGCACTAGCTGTATCTAATGTCCCGATAATCAATGCTGGTGATGGTGCCAACGAACACCCAACACAAACATTGCTCGACCTATTCTCGATACAGGAGACCCAAGGGAAACTTGATAATTTGCACGTTGGTTTTGGTGGTGACAATCGCTACAGCCGCACTACGCACTCTCTTGTTAAAGCTTTGGCAGCATTTGATAATAATATTATGGAGTTTATTTCTCCCGACGAGTTGACGTTACCTAGAGAACTTCGAGAGTTTTTACAAGATAACAGTGTGCAATTTTCTGAGACTGATCAGCTTGAAATGGTCCTTGACGACCTCGATATCCTCTATCTTCCGCGTATCCAGCAAGAACGTTTTGACGATCAAGCAGTTTTCGAAAAAGTAAAAAATGTATATCGCTTTGGTCAAGCTCATCTTGACATGACAAAAGAAAACTTTAGGTTGTTTTCTCCACTTCCCCGCATCGACGAGATTGATACAGCTATCGATGATGATCCAAAATCATATTACTTCAAACAAGCCGCCAATGGCGTGCCTGTCCGCATGGCTTTACTTCAAAAAATCCTTGGCTAGATTTTTTGCAGAAAAAACTTAATCCTTACCAGCTTGGATTAAATATATACTGATCGCAACTAGTGCAATTCCAAGCCATTGAAAGATACTTAATGACTCACCTATAAGTAGACCAAGTATTACAGCAATAACAAGTGCTACGCTTAACAAATCTGGGTAATGTGAGCATCGAGTAAAGATAAAGATTTGTAGTATGCTAAATAAGCAATCGCACTTACAAATACCCCGAGAAAACCTAGCGCTAACCAATCCATCGGAGCGATATTAGAAATAGAAGTTACGATATTGCCACCAAAAAAAATAAAAATTAGCAAGCTAGAAACGGCACCAATCGTTGTTCTGACTAGTGTCAAAATTTGTGAAGAGATATCGAAGTTATTGAATATCTATTTGGCATATATTGTTGAAAATGCAAAAGAGAACGCAACAACTATACCGAGAATCACACCTCGTAAATTTGCACCATCAAGCGTGCTAAAGTCGGTGTCAGTTTGAGACAACAGAATGACGCTCAATAAGCTAAGCAATGTGGCTATTTTCGCTTTATTTGAAATTTACTCTTTCAGTAGGACTCCAGCTAGAATCACACCAATAGGTATCTCTAATCTCGAGAGCATCGCTGCGATGATCGCGCCACTTGAACGAATCGAATCAACCATTAATATGTTTGGGATAGCAACTGCGACAATTGCAAGAAAAAATAAATGTATTTGTAATATTGGTTTAAGTTTTAAAAGTTCGTGCCGGTTTTCTTTATTCTTCATAATAAAAATTACCATAAAGATTGCGCCAATTCCGTTTCGAAGACCAGTTAAAAGACTTCCAGCTATGTTAAATGAAATGAGTTTCGTTACTACAGGCCCAGAACCCCAGAGACTTTGAGAAAGTAAGTTTAATCGAAAGCCTTTTTTATCCATGTAAGCAATTATACATGAGAGCAAGATATCGTTAGTTTATTGTTTAAGATATTCACTATCTTTCAAAAAAAAGTCAGCTTGTATACGGGATTTTAAAATGATTGATTCTATGGATGTCCGTCTTAACAGTTTGATAATTTCTTGACGATGGGTTTTTCGCCAACGATAGATATATTTCAGGAATATCCAGTTGAGAGTTTCTTGCCACTCCGGATGCATACCTGGCCGCGATTTTTTATGATATTTAAACCTTCTTTTTAAAACTCCCCAGTAACAAATAATCAGTGGAATATCGAGAAAAATCACCAAGTCAGCAGCTTCAAACCGCTCAAGGATTACCGAACCGTCGTTGCCGTCAATAATCCATTTTTTTGGCTTGTTTAATGTTAACGAAAATTTCTTCCAAGTTTCACGATTATGTAAATAGTCCTTTTCAGGATCAAGAAAGAAATAATCTGAATGAACCAGTGGAAGTTTAGTTTTCTTTTGAAGCTCCAAAGCGAATGTTGTTTTGCCTGCCCCAGGCGAGCCTACAACTGATATGCGGTTTATTTGTTTAGTCCGTGCCATGATTGGAGGGAGCGGACACTAAATTTTTCATCTGCATTCTCTATCGAATCAACAATCGCCTCAGCCGCGAAAATTGTTGTTGCTATCGGGACATTGTTTTTGCGTGTTGCTATTCTGATGTAATCTCCATCAGCCTTTGCACCTCGTCCCATCGGTGTGTTGATAACGAGTTTAATTAAACCGCTATTGATTAGATTGGCTGCGTTGGTGCCATCGTGTGTTTCACCATCGGCTGTGACTTTGGCGACTTCGATAGCGACTTGGACAAATTGTTCTTTGAGATATTTAGATGTACCACCCGTAGCAGCAATTGTGAATCCGAGCTCGATAAATTTTCGAGCAATTGGCAGCAGTGCTTCTTTGTCACGATTGGCAACCGACAAGAAAACGGTACCTGCATGGGGGATGTCATCCCCGCCTGCAACCAGTGCTTTAGCAAAACTGGTTGCAAAATTGTCTGAGACACCCATGACTTCTCCAGTACTACGCATCTCTGGACCTAGAATTGAATCAGCATCGGCAAAGCGACTAAAAGGAAAGACTGGTTGTTTCACTGCTACGAGCTTGGAATCGTGCACATTCTGGATTCGATTATGATCATCAATTTTAAATTTATAGACTTTACTCAAGTTTTTTAACGATTCGCCGAGCATTATTCGGGTAGCAATCTTTATTAGTGGGACACCGATAGCTTTAGCAACAAATGGAACAGTACGACTGGCACGCGGGTTGGCTTCGATGACATAAACTTCTTCATTTTTTATAGCAAACTGAACGTTCAGTAAACCTATCACTTCAAGATTCTTGGCAAGTTTCTCGGTAATCTCAATAAGTTTACGCGTGACTTTTCCAGACAAGAACTCGGCTGGTATCGCGCAGGCGCTGTCGCCACTATGGATACCAGCCTCTTCAACGTGTTGCATGATGCCACCGATGTGCGTCACACCTGTTTTGTCTCTCAAGGCATCAACGTCTACTTCAGTAGCTGATTCTAGGAAATGATCAATCAATACTGGACGGTCTTTACTCAATCCGCCTTCTCGACCAAGACTTCCGTCGGCTTTAATTTCCTTTAAGGCATTTTTAAGGTCAATATCGTTATAGGCGATCTGCATGGCTCGACCGCCGAGAACGTAACTTGGTCGGACCAAAACTGGGTACCCAACTTTTTTGGCAATCTTTAATGAATCTGTGGTATTGGTGGCTGTTCCACCTGCGGGCTGGTTAATTCTTAGTTTTTTACATAGCTTGTTCCACTCGTCACGATCTTCGGCTAAGTCGATACTTTTTGGTGATGTTCCCAGCACTAGTTCCGAATCGATTTGGTCGGCTAGTTTTAGTGGAGTTTGTCCGCCAAGGCTGACGATGACACCATCTGGTTTTTCGAGTTCAATGATATTTTGGGCGTCTTCAAAAGTTAACGGTTCGAAGTAAAGTCGATCACTGGTATCATAGTCGGTGCTGACAGTCTCTGGGTTGCAATTAATCATTATTGATTCGTAGCCGGCCTCCTGGAGGGCAAAACTCGCATGGACACAAGCGTAGTCGAATTCAATTCCCTGCCCGATTCGATTCGGTCCACTACCTAGAATAATAACCTTCTTATTCTTTGATGGTACGGCTTCATTCTCATCTTCCCAGGTTGAATAAAAATACGGTGTTTCAGCTGCGAATTCAGCGGCACAGGTGTCAACAGTCTTGTAGGTTGGAAATACGTCTAGTTTTTGTCGGTATTCCTTAACCTTACTCATCGGTTTACCGAGAATATAGCCGAGCTGAGCATCAGCAAAACCGAGCTGCTTGAGGTGCTTCATTTCTTGTTTTTTGATGTCTTCTAAACCCTTGCCTTTTAGGCTTTTTCTAGCTTCAGAAATTCGTGCCATCTGGACAAGAAACCACAGATCATAACCACAACTCTTACTAATTTCGTCCAAATCGACTCCACGACGAATCAATTCTTCTACTGCATAGATCCGGTCAGGATTAGCGGTTGCTACATCCGCTAATAGCTTATTAGTTTCAATTTTCTTGAATTCAGCTTCACCTTCATCAGAGTTAAGCCCGAGTCTTCCTTGCTCAAGGCTTCGCAAAGCTTTCTGTAAGCTTTCAGGAAAGGTGCGACCTATAGCCATGACTTCTCCAACTGACTGCATTTGAGTACCAAGAATTGCTGGGATATCCGGGAATTTCTCAAAGGTCCATCGAGGGACTTTAGTGACAACGTAGTCTATGGCTGGTTCGAAACTGGCCGGCGTTTGTTTGGTTATATCGTTTTGAATTTCATCTAGTCGATAGCCTACCGCCAAAAGCGCAGCAATTTTAGCAATCGGAAAGCCTGTAGCTTTACTGGCAAGTGCCGAACTACGTGAAACTCTAGGGTTCATCTCGATGACTACTTGCTCACCATTTTCTGGGTTAACTGCGAACTGTACGTTACTACCGCCAGTTTCGACGCCAACTCGTCGTAATACAGCGAACGATGCGTCGCGCATTTCTTGATATTCGCGATCGCTCAATGTCTGGGCAGGTGCGACAGTAATCGAATCACCAGTGTGGACCCCCATGGCATCTACGTTTTCTATGGCGCAAATGATCACGCAGTTATCGGCATTATCGCGCATAACTTCCATCTCAAATTCTTTCCAACCTTTAAGCGATTGCTCAACTAAAATCTCACCAATTGGACTAGCCTTTAAGCCAAATTCGACGAGTTTTTTGAACTCTTCTTCGGTATTTGCAATGCCGGTACCCTTGCCGCCAAGGATGTAAGCTGGGCGGATAATCATTGGTAAGCCAATTTCTTCTTTAATTGCTTGAGCTTCTAGTGGCGTGTGAGCGGTGCCAGACCGAGCCGACTTTAAGCCAATTTCGTCCATTGCTTCCTTGAACACTTGGCGATTTTCGGCTGTGTTAATAGATACGGCAGTAGCACCAATCATTTCGACATTGTGCTTTTTTAGGATACCCAACTGCTCGATTTCCATTGCCAGATTGAGAGCCGTCTGGCCACCCAGGGTTGGTAAAAGCGCATCAGGCTTCTCTATTTCGATGATGCTCTCTAAGACTGAAGCCGTCAGTGGTTCGACGTACGTTGCGTCAGCGAAGTCAGGGTCGGTCATAATCGTAGCCGGGTTAGAGTTCGCCAAAATGATTCGATAGCCTTCTTCACGTAAAATCTTACAAGCTTGTGTACCGCTGTAATCGAACTCACAGGCCTGGCCAATCACGATTGGGCCGCTACCGATTATCAAGATACTTTTAATGTCGGTTCGCTTAGGCATGATTATTCTCCATCATTTTCTTAAAATCAGCGAATAAATAGCGTGCATCATGTGGACCAGGCCCAGCTTCTGGATGGTGTTGCACGCTCATAGCATTATGTTTTTTACTTTTAATCCCTTCAACGACTTGATCGTTTAGATTTCGGTGTGTAACTTCGACATTTTTCAAGCTTTTTTCATCGACTGCGAAATTGTGATTTTGGCTAGTTATTTCAACAATGTTGGTTTGGTAGTTCATGACTGGATGATTGGCGCCGTGGTGGCCGAACTCTAGTTTATAGGTTTTAGCGCCGAGTGCACTACAAAGTAGCTGATGCCCGAGACATATACCAAATATTGGGACCTTGCTAAGCAGTTTCTTGATCGTTTCGATTTGAGGTGCAAGAATACTCGGATCACCAGGACCATTACTTAAGAAAATTCCGTCTGGTTTTAGGGCTAGGATGTCATTGGCTGTTGTTGAGGCCGGTACAATGCTGACCTTCGCAAAGCTCGCTAATTGCTTAACAATAGAAGTTTTCATGCCGTAGTCGATAGCAACCACATGGAAATCACCTTTCCCAATTTTATTGATTGATTCGTCTGTGACAAATTCTACAAAATTGAAATCGCTTGTTGCTGGTTCTTCTTTAGCAGCTTCTAACAGCTGGTTGTAGCTGGCACGACCAAAGGCAGCGTTCTGCGAGCCATGGTTTCTTATGTGTTTAGTGAGCGCACGTGTGTCGACTCCACTCAGTACAGACAAGTCGTTTGTTTGTAGGTAGAGATCAAGCGATGCAGTGCTTTTGAAGTTACTCGGCACGAGGCTTAAATCACGGACAATTACACCACGAGCATAGACTTCGCTAGATTCATTGTCGAGCTTATTTGTCCCATAGTTGCCGATGTGTGGGTAGGTAAAGGTTATGATCTGTCCTGCATAGCTTGGGTCACTGATAATTTCTTGGTAGCCGCTCATAGAAGTGTTGAATACGATTTCTCCGCTACTTATACGTTGCTCTGCTCCGTATAAAGTTCCTTCAAAACTTCGTCCATCTGCTAATACTAATTGATCTTTTATCTCGTCCATTGATTACCTTTCCTATTTTCAGGCAAAAA
>CAZUNB010000007.1:32188-34956 GCA_964622235.1 uncultured Candidatus Saccharibacteria bacterium
TAACACTTCCACATGTGAAGTGTTTTTGAACCGTCCAATGTATTGTTACCATTGAGATTTTATTATATTCCGAAAGCTCTATATACGCAAACGCTATTTTGTGGGAATAAAAGTTTAATAACTAATGCTTATTATGCAATAATACTTTATTGACTTAATTATTATATTTATGTATAAATAATACAAATGAACGCAGTTGAAGTAGACCAGTCAGACATAGAATTGACCGATAGGTTGGCGGAATCTATCAAAAGCTTAAAAGCTGAAATACTAGACTCAGTCAACTCCCTCTTCGAATCAGACGGGTGTAAAACTGTCGTGAGAATGCTAAACCCTGGTCTTGCCCTAGATCCCTCGGATATGGGTGAAGAACTTTCTGGAAGTCTTGTTGCGTTAGACCCAATAGATGACCTTGGCATAGAAGCAGCGTTTGCTATTTTTCAAGCATCTGTTCAAACCACAGAGCAGCAGAAAAAAAAGCCAAGACGACGATTCTTTGCAAGAAAAACGAATGACAAGAGTCCAGAAGATAGTAGCGATGATTCTTTTACGGATATTGAAGAGAGCTCCACTTTTGGCGTTTTGGTCAGGGGTAATATATTCTTACCATTGGCTATTTTCAGCGATGGTGAAACTCTCTCAGAAATTGAGATAATAAAACTAGGTACAGACTCAGTCGATATAGAGGCGGTAGGTGGATCTAGGTCGGTTGAGTTACAACGGGATAAGTTTCTGCTAAGTAGCATTGCAACAGTAGTTTCTCCAGACAGAAAATCTTTCAAAGACAGAGCGACTATGTTTGCAAAAAATGCTGAGCTACGTAGGTATGATCCAAATCCACTCTTACTTTCAAAAGAAAGAAACAATATAGATAGGATGCTCGATCGAGCGACGTTTGATTTTGGAAATATCGATTTAGTTACAAGTTGCTTAGACTTATTGGAAGCTGGAGAGCAAATCATTACAGATGAATCGTTTGGTGCTCACTGGGAGAGGTATCAGGAGATGCTTGAACCACTTGCTTTAATGGCTTTGATATACGAATTTACAGGTACTGAGCCAACGCCACAACAAGCAGAAATCAACCAAAGAATTATCTCAGCCTATGAAACAATGTTAACAATCGATTTTTATAAAGAACAAATACGGTTTGCAAACAAGCAACTTAAAAATGATGAGCTTTTAAGAAGAGCAGATGAAAGATTACAAGATCCGAGAAAAGTTCTTTTTGACAGATTAGAAGGTATACTACATACAAAACAACGCACTCGATCTACACCCAAGATAACTACCGAAGATGTGGTTAAATTTCATGCAGAAAGAATAACTGCCGCAAACGATGAGCCTATAACTTTAACTGATATATTAAATGTTCTTGATGGAGATAAAAAGCCCGAAGACAGGGTGACGCCTAAAAACGTAAGAGATGCCTTTGTTAGTGAAGAGTTCACAAGTAGTGAAGCTTTGGAGAGGCATGAGAGGATTATGTCTCTCTCAGCTTCGCTTGGGAGATTAGCTGGCGTAGATGGTAGGCCATTGGTTGTAGGAAATTGGGAAGGTCATTTACCAGAAGATAGCCCACAAGGGACACTTAATTTTCAGTTATCTCTGAGGCAATCTGCAGCTGGTTTTCCGACTGTTTATCATAGTGGATACGGCTCAAAAACTGATTCTAAACTAAGTGGTGACCCAGAAAGAGCACTTGAAGTTACACCACGAGGTGTTCGTGCTGGAGAGGTTATGATAAGTTGGTTGACTGGAGATCAAGGACGAGAGCCAGGAATTCTGAGACTACTGGAAGAATTTTCGAAGCGTAGTACTGAAGAATAATCTAGTGTTTATTAAGCTAGTTTAATAATACAGAAATATTTACTCGAGAAACCAATCTTGTTTAAATTGAGCTAAAGCAATGACTAATGCATCTCTATTGCTCGTGGTTCGAGTAATGTGATTATTGGTTGACATTCCTGCGAAGCCATCGAGTTTGCCGATATTTTTCATATCGAGTTGTTTTTCAAGTACTGCGCTTAAATCAAAATCTGCTGTCACATGTTTTGCGAGATACTCTGGTACAAAATAGCGCGGTGTGCCGGCAATCCCTTTTTCTCCATTTCTATCACGAACCACCACCCAGTCACTGACAAACCACGAATCATTAACAAAATACATGCCTCCTTCCATGCCGACAGCATAATCTGCATCAGAATTATCAAGTACAAATCGAGCACGATTGTTGGCGCCAAGAATCGACTCATCTTCAGTCATTGGCTGCTCGTTAACTCCCGATGCTGCAGCAACACCAGAAAACTCAAAAAATCCATTTGGAAAAGCTATTGCAAATGCCTGTCGAGTTGCTTCAATCTTAGTTGGATTTTCAGAGCCGACAGTAACTTTTTGTAATATATTCATTTTCTCTCCTGAAGTTCGTTGTTAAATTGTAGCAATTATCAACTTTGATCGAAAGTCTCCCAAAAATCAGAATATAAGCTATGAAAAAACTAAAAAATGTATTGCATGAATATGGCTCAACTGATAGAATATCTGCTGTTAGATGAACAAAATTACATGCAAACATGTTGGGGGTGGCGTATTGCTTCCTGTCGGTAGCCTATTTGTTGATGCATCTACAAAAAATCGAGAGTCGCTATGAATGCGGCTCTTTTTAATGTAGCTCGATTTTTCGCGAGTGAAGAAGGTCCCCACATCAGCTTAAAAGCTGAGCAGATTGGTAAATTTGGCCCGATTACTTATACCAATAGTATGCTTTA
>CAZUNB010000008.1:0-33806 GCA_964622235.1 uncultured Candidatus Saccharibacteria bacterium
GACACTTGGGCGCTGAGTCGCTAATACTAAGTGGATCCCAGTCGCACGAGCTTTTTGCGCAAGGCGGACAACCAGTGACTCAACATCGCGCGCCGCTATCATCATCAGATCAGCTAGCTCATCAATCACGATTACAATATAAGGCATATGATCCTGATTCTTGAGTTTGTTATAGTCTTCGATATTTCGCTTACCTGCTTCTGCAAGCATGCTGTATCTACGCTCCATCTCAGCCACTGACCACTTTAATGCGCTAATACACTTTTCAGGCTCAGTTATTACTGGAGTCAGCAGATGCGGTAGATCATTATACGGTGTCAGTTCGACCTGTTTTGGGTCAACCAAAATCAACTTCATTTCGCTTGGTGAATTACGATACAGCAAGCTGGCAAGAAAGGTGTTGATCATAACCGACTTACCTGATCCAGTAGCACCAGCAATCAAAAGATGGGGCATTTTCTCAAGCTCTGCCACCGTTGGCTGTCCAGAAATATCCTGGCCAATCACGAATGTTAATGATGAATGGGCTTTTTTCCATGGAGCACTCTCTAGAATACTGCGCAAACGAACATTGGCTGATTTCTGGTTTGGGACCTCAATACCAACCGCCCGCTTACCTGGAATCGGTGCTTCAATACGAATTGAAGTTGCCGCTAGATTAAGAGCAATATTTTGCTCAAGAGCGGTGATCTTAGTTAAACGTACGCCACTTTCAGGCATTAAAGTATACTGGGTCACCCGAGGGCCAACGTTAATGTCACCCATTTGCACCGGAACTTTAAAATCCTCGAGTGTTTGACGAATAATTTCAGCATTACCTCGCCAGTCACCGGCATCTGCTTTCTCTTGTTTATCCGACAATAACTTAACATCTGGAAAATTCCATTCTGGGTCTGCACTCATAGTTAAAGCTTGATCATCGTCGGCATTTTGCCTAGCCTGTTTGTTGACCCGTTCTTTTCGTTCGGCTGGCTTCTCTATCGGTACATTAGTATTTAGTGTTGGAGCATGGCGTCCCGTGGCAGTGACTGAATCACGACTGAGCTCCGTCGCATCGCCCTGACCATCCTTTCCGGCTTTTCGCATATCGCGCCACTCTGAGATAAACTGCATAACTCGCTGTATAGTAATTTGCGAAGCAATCAAAAGTCCAATAATGAATAATCCGGTTAAGGAAATAGCTGCCGTAGCTTGATTAAATAGTGCTAACAGCAGATTATCTAAGCTATAACCAAGCAAGCCACCGCCTAGACCACTAGTTGCAGCTTGTCTCGGTTCATCGCTCATATAAAACAGGTGCAATAGCCCGGAAAAACTTGGCAAAATTATCGCCGATCCAAGCACCACCACCCATGGTGTTCGGTGCTCTTCGTCAGTAAAGATCCTTACAGCAATCAGAATGAATATCAACGGCAAAAGATAGGCCCCTAAACCAATGAGCGTCCGTAAACCTGCAAACATTTTACTTGGAAAAGCACCGCCAAGACCGAAGCCAGCTACTAATAAAATAATAGCGATGATTATCAGAATGATCGCAATAATTTCTTGAGCGATGCCATCGGCAAACTCAAGTTTCTTCGGAACATTCTTCTTTTTGTTATTTCGTTTCTTTTTTTTAGCCATAACCTATGCTCTAGTATACTCGGGTCATACGAATTATGCATCCTCGGATGTAGCCCTCACTCTAAACACATTAGACTAGATATTAGTTTATGTACTATTCTATTCAACTCTGGCGACAAAGTTGAATGAGTTAGAATTATTTCTTTAAATGAAATACCTATCATCTCAGCGTGAACCAAATTGATAGGTATACACTTGACTATATTAGTCGTGGGAAGTATCAAGCTGTGGCTTGTTGTCTTGAGTGTTCTTGTTCAAATCACTCAGACTATTCAAAACATTAACAACCGGAATCACGACTGGTGAACGATTAGTGTGCTCATACAAGAAATGCGTGATGTGGTCTTTTAGCTCAGTCTTAAAACGATCAAGCTCAACTCGTTGGAATCGCTGAGCGGCGGCTCGTTTTAGCTCAGCACGAATACCGTTCATCAACTCTTCATTTTCACGCATGTAGATAAATCCACGGGTAATGATATCTGGGCTGGTTAGTAGTCGGCCGTTTCCACGCTGAACCGTTAGGATAACCGTAACGATACCATCCTCGGCCATAACTAGTCGGTCTTTAACGACGACATTTGGTACGATCGAGCCAGTTTGATCAACCAGGACTGAACCATTTTCAACGTGACCGTTGAGATACATCCGCTCACTGCTAACTTCAATAACCTCACCATTCTCGGCATTTAGTGTGTTTCTACGATCAATGCCATTTTGAGCAGCGATATCAATATGACGTCGCTTTGAACGATATGGACCATAGATAGGTACAAAGAACTTTGGTTTAAGCATAGCAATCAGATCGCCGAACTCATCCATACTTGCGTGCCCAGAAACATGTAGTGGGCCACTACCATCAATCTCATGAGTCTCATGTCGGAAAACGTGAACATCTTGTCGCATTAGATTATCAACCATGTCTCCTACCGAAGCATCATTACCAGATTCTGGGATTGGTGTTGAGCTAAGAATCACGCTGTCTTGAGCCTTAAGTTTTACAAATTTGTGCTCACCCTTGCTCATCCGATCAAGTGCTGAGTTCATCTCACCCTGTGAACCTGTACAAACAACGACGACTTTATCATCAGCCATTTTATTAACCTGTGCCATTGGAATCAAAGTACCTTTTGGGATCCTAATGAAACCAAGTCGTACAGCAGTTTCTAGCGTCGATATCATCGATCTTCCATCGAAAGCAACTTTACGACCATTGTCTGCTGCTGAAGTAACAAGCATCTGAATTCGGTTCATATTAGTCGAGAAAGTCGCCACAAACACGCGTCCTGGTGCGGCCTTCATGCGTTCCATGAAGCTTTCCTGAAGTGCATGCTCAGTCATAGTTCGACCAGGTCGTTCGGTGGTAGTACTTTCGCTCAAAAGAACATGCACACCCTCCTCACCGAGCTGCATCAATCGTTCGATGTCAGTCGGTTTATGGTCAAGTGGCTCTGGGTCAATCTTAAAGTCACCAGTGTTTATCACTCGTCCAACTGGTGTGTCGATGACAATCATAGTTGAATCAGGAATCGAGTGAGTCACACGAACTAGCTCAATCGTGAATGGACCGAGTTTGAGCCGCTCATGATTATCTTGGTTCATAACCACACTCCGGATTTCAAAATCTTCTGGTGTCTTCTCGTTGTTACCAAAAATCTGTTCGACCATACCCATGGTAAATTGACTACCATAAATCGGTGCTGGATATTTCGGTACAATATATGGCAAGGCGCCGATGTGATCAAGGTGTCCGTGGGTGATCACATAACCACGAATGTTTCGCTTTACACGGTCAAGGTAGCTGACATCAGGAATCATGTAATTAACACCCGGTAAATCAACACCGAGGTCGATGCCAGCATCAGTGATAATCGCATCATTTCCATACTCAATTAGAATCATATTCTTTGATCCACCACCGTCCATGCCACCGAGTGGTATAATACGAAGTTTCGTCGAGTGATCATGCAGGTCCGGTTTCGGATTAACGATCTTCGTTGTGGATGCATCTTCAAACTTTTCAGTTATAAGACTAGCAGTCTCCATGGTACGGCGCTGAGCACGAATGGCCTGACCACGGTTAGACTTCATTCCAGCAGGAACAGGCGGCCTTCCACCTTGCGAATTATTACGATTGTTATTTCTATTGTTTGACGATTTGCCGCCACTACGTTCATCTGAACGATTTTGGTTGTTAGTATTTCGGTTGTTATTACTCATTGTTCCTCATTGTTTTAGTTAATAATATATAAAGTATCAAATTATTTTATGTTATACGGTCGCTCTTCAAAATATTGTAATTAGTATGCAAAGAGATATCAGTAATTTAATCTAATATAGCAAAAAGGTTATTGTTCGTCCAGTTTTTTTTACTCTAACAGGGGTAAAACTATACTTGTTTCATGCTGAGCTTGATACGACCATTGCCGTCAACCTCAATAACTTTGACAGGCCCTGTATCGCCAACTTTGACGATATCACCTGGATGTTCAACTCGTTGATCTGCCATTTCTGATATGTGGACCATGCCATCAATTCCTGGCAAAATTTCAACAAAAACTCCGAAGTCTTTGATGGCAACAACTGTGCCGTCATATACTTGGCCAACTTCTGGCTCAATTGTTAATTCTTTAATCCATTTTATAGCATCATCGCGTGAAGATTGGTCGGCAGCAGCAATCAGAATTGTGCCGTCGTCCTGGATATCTATTTCGGCACCAGTTTCTTGCGTGATCTTCTTGATCATCTCCCCACCCTTACCGATAATTGCGCCAATTTTCTCAGGGTTAATTGAGATTGTTTCGATACGTGGTGCGTATTGTGACAGTTCTTTTCGTGGCGCATCAAGTGTTGCTAGCATGTTATCAAGGATTTCTAGACGGGCAACTTTCGCTTGCTCGAGTGCCTGCTCCAGCAGTTCTCGACTGACACCTTTAACCTTGATGTCCATCTGGAGTGCTGTGATTCCGTCGGCAGTTCCAGCCACCTTAAAGTCCATATCACCGGCAAAATCTTCTTCGTCCATGATGTCACTTAAGATAACTTTTTTGTCGTCACTACTCATAAGGCCCATGGCGATACCGCTAACTGGCTTGGTAATTGGTACGCCAGCATCCATAAGGCTGAGTGTCCCTGAGCAGACCGCAGCCATACTAGTTGAACCAGCCGAGCTCATAATTTCACTAACGCTTCGAATAGCATACGGGAAATCATCTTCACTTGGCAGCACTGCTTCAAGCGCTCGCTCTGCAAGTGCGCCATGACCAATTTCTCGGCGGCCGGCACTTCGTGGTCGTGAAATCTCGCCAACACTCCAGGCTGGGAAATTATAATGATGCATGAATCGCTTAGTAGTATTACTCTCCATGTTATCAATTAGCTGGGAATAACTGAGTGAGGCTAAGGTAGTTATGTTAAGAGACTGCGTTAGCCCACGAGTAAAGATACTTGAGCCATGGGTTCGTGGCAAAACGCCAACTTCAGAACTTAGTGGTCGTAGAGTGTCAGATTTTCGATTATCAGGTCGTAAGCCATCCTCAAGGATTCCTCGGCGAATTTCACGCTTCATAGCGTGAGCGTAAATTTCTTTGACTTGGCTGATGCGCTCGTGAGCATCTTCAGCTTCTGGATCCTCAACAAAGTGTTCAACAGTCTGTTCGCGTAGTTCGCGAACCGCTTGTTCGCGGAGGTCAGTCTGTGGGTTGCGAAGTTTATCACCCATTTTATCACTGAGAAATGCTTCAATTTCAGCTGTTAGCGCAGCATCATCTTCGACAACTTCAAACTCTTGTTTAATAACAGCAAGCTTCTCAACTAGCTGATTTTGTAATTCAATTGCTGGTTGGATCGCTTGATGTGCCATTTGAAGTGCATCAACCATGTCTGATTCACTGACTTCTTTAGCGCCAGCTTCAACCATCATGATGGCATCAGCAGTTCCGGCAACGGTCAAATCAAGTTCACTGTCTTCAAGCTGGGTTGTGTCTGGGTAGGCGATTAATTTACCGTCAACTTTTCCAACACGAACACCAGCAACTGGGCCATCAAATGGCGCACCGGTCATCATAATCGCCGTTGAAACAGCTATCATAGCGATTGTGTCAGGTTTAAGTTCTGGATCGACACTCAGAACCTGAGCTAATGCTTGAACCTCATTCTGGTAACCTTTCGGAAAAAGTGGCCGAATTGGACGGTCAATAAGACGAGCAGTTAGAACAGCTTGTTCACTTGGGCGACCTTCGCGCTTGATAAATCGGCTACCGCTGATTTTACCAGTGGCATAAAACTTCTCTTCATAGTCAATCATGAGCGGGAAGTAAGTTGCATGTGGATTTGCATGATTGGCAGCTAAAGCTACACCCTGCACAACTGTATCACCGTAAGTAACAGTTACGGCTGAACTCTGAAAAGCCAGTCGGTTTATTTCAAATTTTAGCGTACGCCCGCAAAATTCTGTCTCTAGGTTGATAATTTCTTTCCCAAATGGGTTGATTGTAGCCATGAGCTATCTCCTCTTTAACACGATTAGTAGTGCATTCTAAGTGACAAGATTTTCGCGACTATAAAAAAATAATCGAGAAAATTTTGGCACCAAAGTCAGCACTTTTTAATATACAAGCACCACCCCGTGTTTAGCAGTGCTTTTTTTGACTGTCGCCGGGTAATAAGCTTAGGCCGGCAGCCAATAAAAGAACTTCTTAGTTGCTACGAATCCCTAGCTTTTTAATTAGAGCTTCGTAACTTGCATAGTTTTCTCGTTTGAGGTATTTCAGTAGTCGTTTTCTTTTACCAACTAGTTGTAAAAGCCCACGACGACTATGATCATCTTTCTTGTGAATTTTCAGATGTTCAGTCAACTCACTGATTCGTGCGCTCATAATACTGACTTGGACTTCTGGTGAACCAGAGTCATCTTTATCGCGAGCTGCGTCTTTGATAATAGTTTGCTTTGCAGTCTTTTCTAACATTGCGACCAATCATATCAGTTTGTGAGATAGTCGTCAACGGTTTTATAATATGTGCGTTGATTGCTCCTATCGAAAAACTACTTTGCTTTAGCGGAAAAGATAACTTTTGTTGTCACGAGGCCAGCTGAAAACATTTTCTGAACGGATTGTGTCATCAACAAAGCAACAAATAGTATCAGAATCGCAGCACCACCACCCGACAGCAGTTGCGCGAGAACAGTGATAACAACTACTGCGCTGAGAATTTTATAATTCATCAGTGTCTTAGCAATATTGTTTTTACTTTTCTGTATCATAATACCGAAAATCAGACTTGTAATTCCAAAAAATAGAGCCAATACTATCGCTACCTGAAAACCAGCAAAAATGAGTACTCCGATTCCTGCCAGTAGATTAATTACCCCTAAGACAATTGACAGAACTGCAACGGAAGAAATTGACTTTGTAACTTCTGGCGGAATACCTACGGCTTGTCCATCCACAGTTTGTGGTGGCTGCGGTTGCATGGCTGGCTGCTGCTGTGGTTGATAGCTAGCTTGGGTTTGTTGTTGTAGTGGAACTTGCGATGCAATTTGCTGTGGAGGTTGCGCTGGCTGTACTGGTGCTTGCTGGTTGGGATCGTTTGGATTCATGTATTCCTTTATTAAGCTAATAGGCCAAACATAACCATATACATTTACTTAGTCAAATATTGGTATTGTGATTAATGAACCCACAAAGGTGCTAAAATCAAATCGACTAAGATACGGAGACCTGTTCAAGCGGAATAATGCTCTCAATAAAGCTCTCTTCACTCCACTGCTCTTTCGGTAACGATTTATCAACCGAAAAATCACCAATTGATGTTCGTCGTAGTTGGCTAGTATAAGCGCCACAGCCGACATCTTGGCCAATATCGTGAATCAAACTTCTAATATAAGTTCCGCTGCTAACTTCAACAGTGAAACTAAAAATATTTTTCTCATATTTAAATTTATTAATTGAATGGATTATCACGGGTCTTTTCTTTAGCTCAACTGGTTTTCCTTCGCGTGCCATCTTATAAGCTCGTTGACCATCAACTTTAATTGCTGAATATTGTGGAGGTGTTTGCTCAATGCTACCGACATACGATTGGCATGTTGTTTTTAAAGCTTCCTCAGCCGGCAGTGGTTGAACATTTTCCGTGATCTCACCTTCAGCGTCATAGGTTGAGCTAATCGCGCCAAGTGTACCGCTAACATCGTAGATTTTGTCATGCTTCATAAAGAAATCCTGTTGCTTGGTTGCTTTACCCACCAGAACAATCAATAATCCCGTAGCCAAAGGGTCGAGTGTACCAGCATGACCAACTTTGATTTTGCCACCGAGGATGTTCTTAGTTTTTTTAACGACATCAAACGACGTCCAACCCATCGGCTTATCAAGTAAAAGAATTCCGTTCATATTAAACCAGTATAACGAACCAAGTTAACTATGTCTGTGGTGGTAGCGGAATTTGTGGAGCTGCATCAACTGGCAGTGACTGATTCAGTGCTTGCGTGGCTTGCCGTAGCTGATCGTCTGGGTACTTACTTATAGGTGCTAGTGGAGCAGTCGATGAAGCTATTTCTACCATTGGTGACGTAGACTGTGTGACTTCGTCTTGAAGCGCGGCCAAATCAACCTTAGGTTCGTTGTTAGTTGGGAAGCTGTGTGAGACCTTTGGCCTATCATCCACTACCGCCACGTTGGTTGGAGCAGTAGGAGCTACTGGTATTGGTGGCAAATCAACAACTGGATTACTCACTGCTACTAGTGGAGGTGGAGGAGGCGGCGGCAATGATTGTGGTGCTGCCGGGTCTCGTGCAATTGGTGGTAACGGCGGTGGTACAATTGTTTGCGACGGGGCAACCGGCGGAAGTGACGCTACTGGAGTTGACGGCTGTTGTGGCGCAGACTGGATTGGCGGTAGATCGGGAACTACGGGAGCTGCTGGTGATACTGCCGGCGCTGGAGCAACTGAATTAACGATAGCAGCATCAGCTGGTGCAACTTTTTGATTTTGCTTAACATCAGGCAAAGGTGCCGATGTCACCGGTTCTATCTCAGCGGCTCTTGGTGGTTCATTTATCTTTAATTTATCATCGCTACCCAACATGTCTTCATCTAGTGGTTCAGTAGGTAGATCCAATATCTCAGATAATTTTTCTTCATTATCTACAAAAGATCCTTTGATTGGTGGCAGTGGATCAATCTTTTCAGTTGATTGCTCTGACTCCCTAGTTTTCGAGTCCAATGATTCTTCCTGCTCATTACGCATTTTTTTATCAGACTCCAGCGCTTTTTCAGACGACACACTGTGGTCAAGCGTTAGTTCGTGATCGTTCTTAGACTTACCTTGTTCAGCCAATGGAACAACATCGTCCTTGTCCTTATCAAACAGGCTGATGCTATCATCCGAAGACTTAGTGTCTTTATTGATCTTGAGTGGGGTGACTCCATCTTTCTTTGGAGCGAGCTCTTCAATTGAGTTCGCCGATCCGAGTCGACTGACAATAGTCTGCTGGTTGGCGCCGTAGCTCATCATCTGCGCGGCGATGTTCATAACCTGCGGCGTTGTTTTATCATTACTAAAATGCTTGGTGGCGGTAATCAACCCAGTCAACAGTGCCTGGGAACTTGTCTGTGTTAGAACTGTTTGATCGGGTACCTTCAAGGCAAAATTTGCGACCATTTCACTAAGTGAGCTGATTGATGGATTGTGCCAATTATCTCCACGAATTACACTTGGAATATCCCCCTTAGTCAAAATCGTTACCGGCGCAGTGTTTATAACACCCGCGTCATCACTAATCACGTCTTCAAGCTGATCAAGTTCAGTCGCTCCTAGGATAATAACTGCATCAACGTTAAAACCACCCTGCCCAAATCGGATGTCTTTGGCACCAATAGATGTTCTGTATGGCGTGATATAGACACGAACTTCTTCGTCAACAACTTTATAATGCAAATGATCTGCCAGACGCTTGTCGAGTGATATAACGAAGTCGCGAAGGTTATCAACATTATCGGTGACTTCTAGCTCACCTTTCAAAAATTCTAATTCTTCTGGAATTGGACGACTGATCAAAGTCGTGACGTGCTTCTCCATCTCGTTAAGAATTTGGCTCATACCAAACGCAGCACTCAGCTGATCGATATCAGGATTATTAGTTGCTGTCACAAGCACACTGTTAGCTTTTTCAAGCTGTGCAATTAATTGTTTAATCGGTGATGCTGCGTCTGCTTCCATATTGCTATTGTCCTTATGCTTTTTTTACTATCCTACCACAGAACGAATCGGTTGTCCCGAGTATATTAAACGTTGTTTTGTTTGTAACAAAATCTGCAACAATAAATTGTGCCAATTCGCTCGCTTGTTTACGTGTTGTCATGTTTATTTTATCCTTTTTGTTTTTGAATGGATGTATTAACATTAGCATTATAATGCATGATTGTCAACTATCAATTATTATTGACTTAACTGGAACTTATTGCACATCTGATACTACCCTGTTATAATAACGTGTTATCTAGTAATTTAGAAAATATATATGCATTGTAAAGGGGAAAACACACATGCCAATCATTAAATCAGCTATTAAAAGAGTTAAGCAAGACCAGTCTCGCCGTGCTCGTAATCGACACCAAAAAGATGAACTACGAAATAGCCTGAAAGCTTTTAACGTTGCTGTTGCTGGTGGTAAAAAGACAGAAATCGCTGATGAATTAATCAAGGCACAGAGTCAGATCGACAAAATGGTCAAGAAGAATATCCTGCACAAAAATACTGCTGCTCGACGCATCCAAGGTCTCGTTAAGCAGGCCAAAGAAGCTGGCGCAAAAGCTCCAACCGGCAAAGTTAAGACTACTAAGTCAACGACCACAAAGAAAGCAGCAGTAGCCAAAAAAGCAACTGAAAAGAAAACTGTAACAAAGAAAGCCCCTACTAAGAAACCTTTAACCAAAAAGCCAGCTACTAAAAAAGCTGCTCCTAAGAAATAGACTTTTATTCAACTTTGATAGCAAGGTTAAAATGGATACAAAAATTAACTTAGAATCTCTTGATACTCCGCTAGCAACTGCCGCAAATGTGTACTTGGCGTGATCTTGCGAGTTTTAGCGTCAATATCAGCCTGTAAAGTCGCAGTGATTAGGGCCTTGACTTGAGCACCGTTTAATTTTCCGCTTCGATCAGCCCGTGATAAGACTCTTTCTTTTATCTGAGTCAGTTCCGCTAGCTCTCGCAAATTATAATTATTTCGATAGTGAAGCACCAAATAGTTTTGTAACGACCAGCCAAGCATGCTAATGATATAAATGTGATTAACTCCAGAATCAATCAGATCTTGCAATCGATCTTCAGTCGGTTCTCGCCCAGTGAATAACGCGTCGAGGAACTGGAAGATTGTTGTTTGTAACATCGGCGTAGTATGTTGATCGATGATTTTTCTGTCTATTTTTTGATTAAGCAAACTCAGCTTTTTTAACTCATTATCAAGTCGCCATTGATTATTGCCCACACGTTCAACTAAGTATTGTGCGCTACTTATATCAATCTCTAATTCTTCTTTTTTAGCACATTCAATAACCCATGCCACCAACGATCTATCATCAGGCTGGTGAAAATCTTGGGCGCTGTTATTTTTTTTGAGATTTCGGGCAAAACTACTTCGCAAGTCAATTGCTGGCTCGTAGATAATCACATCGATCAAAGTACCGTCGAGTGTCTCAAGCCAAGAGAGGGCCTCAGTATTCCAGTTCTTTTGAAGAGATAAGTTCTCTACAACAAATAAATTCTGTGAACTAAACAAGTTAGTAGCACCAAGCTTCTGCTGAAAACTGAGCAGACTGTGATCTGAGGCGTCAATTATCTCTGGATTAAGTTTGGTTTTGGCGAGCAGTGTTTGCTTGGCTTTGGATATTTCATAAGCATTGTTGCCATAAAGAATATGAATCATTTCTTTAGCCTTTGACAGTTTGGGCAAATATGCGTACCGCGAGCCGCTACTTTCGTTTTTATAATGGTAGTTCCGCAAACCTGACACGGCGTATTCTCTTTACGAAAAACTTTAGCAAAACTAATGTAGCTTCCCTTCTTACCCTCTGCATTGACATAGTTTCGATCACTACTGCCACCCTTTTCAATCGACAACGACATAACAGCCTTTATCTCCTGAAGTAATCGCCCAAGCTCATCGTCACTTATGTTTTTGACTAGTCTTGCTGGGTGAATTTCCGCAGCAAACAACGACTCATCAGCATAAATATTGCCAACTCCTGCCAGGACTGTTTGGTCTAAAATTGCTGCTTTAATACTGGTGTTAGCACGTCGACGAATGCGCGGGACAAATTCTTTGGCAGTAAAATCAGATAGTAGTGGTTCGGGGCCAACATTTTGAAAAAATACCAAATCCTTAATTGCTGCGGTTGGAATTAGTTTGACCCAGCCAAACTTTCGCTGATCATTGAAAAACAGCTGAGAATTATCAGAAAACTCAAACGTTACTCGAGTTGATCGGTCTGGGAGATTGCCTATTAAACTATCACTAGGATGCCCTGCTCCGAATCGATCTGCACCGACGTAGACGAGTTGTCCTGTCATTTTCAAATGAATAAGCAATGAATAATCGCTATCAAGATCAATAATCAATATTTTTGCACGTCTTCTAATCGTTGTTATTTTAACACTGATTAGAAATTGCTCCACTTCTTCAGGACTGTTTGGAAAACTTTTTAGCCAGTCGAAATCTACGGATTTAATTGTTTTACCAATTATTCGCTTAACTAAACCACGCTTAACTGTTTCCACTTCCGGAAGCTCTGGCACCGTAACTCCTTCATGCTATCTGAACTATAAGTATAGCAAGCGATGTTCCAAGATTAGTAACATCTTTGTTTTAGACTCTAGTCACTGTTGCGTGCTTCAGATAAAACATCGCTGTAATCTGTAAACTGTTTTTGAAACAACAGATTAATCGGATCAACCAACGTAGCTGCCGTGGCTGGTTCTTTATTGCAGCTGGTTTTCCAAGTTTCCTGGAGGAGTTCATCGTTTTCAAATAAACTTAGTCGATAACGAAGGCCATTTGGGCACAAACCATCAAAGTTTTTGGGTCCATCTGGAATCAGAGTCTTTGCGGTGAAATCAGCGTTGCTTATCGCTACCATAAAGTCACGGTAGGCAGCAGTGTTGTTGCCGTAAGTTTTAGTAGCAATTGTTTTGTTCTCATAGCCTTGTAGAACTTTCATGGTTCGAGCGTTCTGGCTGACATTCATCTGGATTGTCTGGTGCTCTTGGTCAGCAATAACGTCATTAACTATTTCAAATCGAACGGAAGTATCTGCACGAATATACTCTTCGAGATTAATTTGCTGGGCCTCGGTTTGTTTTATTTTGCTGTTACCAAATAAACTACGACCGATAATCACCAAAATAACGACCGCTAGAATTGATCCAACGACTAACATCATAACCCAAAATGCTCGTGCTCCGGTACTCATACATTAATGATAGCACTTATGTTGTTATTTGTCAATATTATATTAATAAAACAAACTTTCACTCAAGCTCATACTTGAAATTATGATAGTATAACAACAATGAATAGGATGAAAATAATAGTCATATCTGCGCTGTCGGTAGCAATAATTTTAGCTACTGCTCTCGGAGCAGGAACTCTGTATTTCTTCTATCGTAAATCTCAAATAAACACGGATACACCAGTGACGGAAAACAAAACTAAAGATAATGACTTAACCCAAAGCTACCCCATTGATTTTGCAGACAAAGAAATTGTGATAAAATTTCTACCGAAAGCAGAAATTAGCAGAACTAGGTATGATGCCGAAATCATACCTAGAATAAGACCTTGCAACGATCTTGACTATCTAGAAATAAGAGACGACAAAGGAAATAGCTATGAACTGTCTGTTTATGCAATCAATTGTAGCGAATTAGAAAAACGCCAGTCAGGACATTGGGGCAGTGCGCAACCGACGTCAGAGCAAGACATACGAAGCCTGAAAGATGGAAAAATCTTGAGTAAGTTCGACACGTCACTGGGCCCTGCAATTTCATATTCAGAAACCTATACAGTGTGCACAAGCCGTTGTGAAACCTCAAAAACAAACAGTACTATGATCCTTCTTGACGACAACAGCTCGCGGGTCGCATTAGCAAAAGGCAGCAGCGCAGAGGGCGAAGGCTATGACTACTTGGGTGAGCTTGTTACTCGCAAGATAACCGTCAAGTAAGTTGTTCCTAGTTGGTACTAGTCATTTAATAACAGTTCGTTCTGAACCTTTGATTACAATAGCCTGTTGGTCTGTCAGAGTAATAACTTCTCTACCATCGTCCTCAAGTCCGATTTTCATTTTACGTAGTGGATGACTGTCAGCAAAGTCTGCCCAGTGAGGAACTAGTGCAAAATCAACTAGACAAAAACCAGATTCAATAAAAACGGGTGCCTCACTTGGGTCATCGACAAAGTCGACATATTTTATTGTCGGTGTGGCAATTATCGCGCCTGAAGATTCACCGCCATAGATAATCCCGGATTGGATTAGGTCCTTAACTATATTATCGAAACCAGTTTCTCGAGCAATATAGCGTAAATAAGGCGTATTACCACCACTGAGCCAAATAATGTCGAACTTTGATAGCTGCTCTTGCATTTCGGCTATACTTACAAAACTTTTCAAGTCAATTTCCTCTGCTTCGATACCCAGCGAACTAAAACGCTTCAAGCTACTACTGATATATTCTTTTTCATCAGCTGGATAATTATCAGCAGCGTTGGTAATAAACCCGAGACTAGGCTTGCCCTTTCCCTCAATCAAACCAAGGAATACACTCTCAGCTTTTTTTGGTATACCAATTGAAGAAAGAAATAATTTCAAAGCTCGCCCCAATTTTTACCAACTTTTGTATCAACCTTAAGAGGCACACCTATATCGTGGACTGACTCCATGGTCTCTTTTACAAGCTTAGCAACTGACTCGGCTTCGTCGGTTGGTGCTTCAATCAAAATACTGTCATGGACTTGAACTAATTGGAAAACACTTTTTGGTAGCATATTATCAAGCTGTACCATCGCCAATTTCATTAGATCAGCCGCACTACCTTGAATTGGCATATTGACGGCCGCCCGATAAGCCGCCTCGCGAACAATAAAGTTACTCGACCTGACATCTGGAGTTGGTCGTCGTCTACCAAAAATAGTTTCGACGAAACCTTCGTTTTTAGCTTTCTTTTTTGTGGTCTCAATGAATTCAGCCAACTTTGGTCGGACTGAAAAGTAAGCATCGATGAACTGCTTGGCATCACTGTAGCTCAAACCTGTTCCTTGTGACAGACCATGTACTCCTTGGCCATACATAACACCAAAGTTTACTGCTTTTGCTTGGTAGCGCTGCATATCAGTAACCTCATTTTCTTCTAAGCCAAAAATCTGCGCAGCAGTACGCTTATGGATATCTACATCATCCTTAAATGCTTTAACCATATCTGCTTCTCCACTCAGAACGGCAGCAATCCTTAATTCAAACTGACTATAGTCGGCATGTATAAAACTCATTTTTTTGCTTGGTATAAAAGCACCCCGAATCTTGCGGCCTAGTTCAGATCGTACAGGAATATTCTGTAAGTTTGGCTCACGGCTCGACAGTCGACCAGTACTAGCGACATCCATGTCGAATTGAGTATGAATTCGTCCATCGCCTTCAACCTGCTCTGGTAAGGTCCTAATATAGGTGCTGAGAAGTTTAGTAATTTCTCTGTAACGAATAATCTCATCGATTATCGGATGGAGCTGTTGTAGTTTCGATAATTCACTATGCGCAGTGCTGAAACCAGATTTTGTTTTTTTAATAAATTCAGTTGGTAGTCCAATATCATCATACAAAACAACTGCCAGTTGGCGTGGTGAACTAATATTAAACTCTTGATCAGCGAGACCATAAATCTTTTGTTCAATCATAGCGATTTCGTCTTCGACTTCACTAGAAAGCTCTGTCAATATCTCACTATTAACTGCAATTCCGCGTGCTTCCATCCGTGCCAGAATTGCACTAACAGGCCACTCAATTTCTTTTACTAGTTTGTCCATTTTCTGAATTCGCAACATTTCTTTTTGTGTTTCGTAGATTTGCCAAAGCTCAGTGATTGCTTGGTCTATAGTTTCGATTTCAGCATCTGCGTAATGCTCAAATCCGTGGTCTTTATCCAGCGGATTAAGCAAAAATCCAGCCTGCTTAATATCATGTTCGATTGAAATATCCAGATTGCTTGCTAGCTGTTTAATTATATCTTTGGCATTGTAGGCGACCAATTTTTTACCTTTTGCAATGTCTTCTAGTTTTTCAAGTTCAAAATACGAACTAGGTTGATAGGATGCAAACCATCTATCTTTAAACTCATGCACAGCAATTATTTTTTCTGGACTTTTCGGTGAGGATACAAGTTTGGATAAAACTATTTTCTTCCTTCCACGAGTAGACTTACTGGCTGACTTGCCCACACCAACTCCCCAATTCTCTGGAATCTCACGTAGCAAGCTTTTGAAAGCAAATTTCTCTAAGATGGCAATTACTTTTTCAGGCTCAACGTGGTTCAGCCGAGCCGTAGCGAAATCAACCTTTATTGGCGCATCAAGCTGTAATGTAACCAGTTTCTTCGACAGAAAAGCCATATCTCTATCATTAATCAACTTTATCTTAGTTGCTCCAGTAATCTGTTCGATATTTTCATAGATATCTTCGAGTGTCCTGAACTCATCTAACAGCTTCATAGCACCCTTTCGACCAACTCCTTTGACGCCAGGTATGTTGTCGCTACTGTCGCCCATAAGAGACTTAAGATCAATCATCTGCTCAGGTGTCACACCATATTCTTCAAATAATTTCGCTTCATCCAACAACTCAACATTTGATAACCCGCGCTTAAGATTAGCAACCTGGGTGTGCTTGTTGATCAGTTGGAATGAATCTTGGTCAGAAGTTATCAAAATACTTTCAATTTTCTTCTGTTCATAGGCTTGCTTAGCAACAACACCAAGCAAATCATCAGCCTCATAATCATCAAGCTCAAATAGCGGCCAACCAAAAGCCTCGAGCAATTCCATAAGCAACGGAATTTGTGCACGCATATCATCTGGCATCGGCTTTCTACCTGCTTTGTATTCCGGATAAAGCTCAAGTCGCGAACGAATATTTGTACCTTTCTTATCCCAAGCTACAATTGCGTAATCAGGCGAAAACCGCTTAAGACTTTCAAGAGCCATACTGGCAAAACCGTAGACACCACCAGTCGGTGTGCCATCTGATAATGCAAGATATGGCATAGCATAATAGCCACGATAAAAAACACTCTTTCCATCAATTGCGATTAACTTCGACATATTCAGTCCTAGTGTAACAGATTTAGCTTAAGTAATTGTTTGGCAGCAATGATTTTAGTTTTCGCCAAAGATCATCAATCGTTCCGTCATTGACAATCTGTATATCGGCATTTTCTTTTATTGAATAAATATTTTGTTCATTTTTACCAGAGGTTACTTGTGATTCTTTTTTTTCATTACGTTCAAAAATATCCTTTGAGTAGCTCTCCAAATCCCGCTTACGTGATTGAGCACGATCAAAGCGGAGCTCTAATGGTGCATCTACAAAGATAATAACTCCGCCCTTATTTTTAATGAAGTCTGCTTCAGCTTTGGCGCGAAGTCCGGAAACAACAATTCGTTTTTTATCTGTAGTTGCGGCTGAGTTAGCTTGCTCGAAAGCAATTTTAGTAAAATAGTCTGCACCATTCTTATCTCTTATTTTGTTAGCAAAAGGTCGAAGCATTGTTCTATCGCTCTCTAATCCGGCAGTCTTGGCTGCAGCCCGGACCATATCACTACTAGAGACATGGGTATAGCCTGCTCGTTTGGCGAGTAATTCGGCGATTACATCTTTACCACTGGCAAAGCTACCGCTAATCCCAATTAAGAGTGCTCCATCTCGCTGATCACTCATCTAGGTAATTTCAAACTTTTCTCTAATCTGATGAAAGAAATCAGCTTTACGAAAGCTAATGAATTTAGCCACGCATGGTGCTCGAGAAACTGTTATTTTGTCACCTGGTTGAAGGGAGAAAAGTTCAGCACCATCAGCGCTGACTACCACGTCAGCCGGCTCACCAGATATCATTTTTAACTGTTTATGAGCACGGAACTGACCAACATCTACAACTACGTGTTGGTATTGATCAAGTACTAAGCTCGGTGTTGGGACTTTATGATCAAGCAGTTCAGTTACAATCATTCCTTTGGTTTCCGGCGTCATAATCGGACCATGGGCAGCTAGGTTGTAGGCAGTTGAACCAGTCGGCGTTGAGACCAACATGCCACTTCCACGAAATGTAACGTAATGACTGTCATCAACTGAAACTTCAAGCGAGACGACACTAAGCGGACTGGTTACAACGATATCGTTGAGTGCGACGCTACTAAAAACCTCTTTTTGGTTGCGAATGACTTTGGCTTCGACCATAAACCGCGGCGAAAGCATAAAATCCTGATTGGCAACCGCCGCGACAGCATTAATAAGCGATTCACCTCTATTAATGGCTGCTAGGAAACCAATAGTACCACGGTTAATTCCGCATAAAAGCGCTTCGGTTAAACTAAATAGTCGTGCCGCTTCCAGCATCGCACCATCACCACCAACGATGAAAATAATCTCTGCTTGTTCAAAATCTTCGACCTCAACAATTGAGTTTTTCGAAAATTCAGCCCGTAGCTCATCGAGTGTTGCGGCTATTTCATCAGTTTTCATTCGGTAGAATATAGCAGCGTTCATGATTTCAATGTCCTATTGAATGTAGTCTTTAAATCGTTTGCTTTCTTTACTCTTGCGTAATTTCGCTAGAGCTTTCGCTTCGATTTGGCGGATTCTCTCTCTAGTAACGCCAAATTCACGACCCACCTCTTCGAGCGTATGCGTTTTGCCATCATCAAGACCAAAACGTAGTCGTAATATTTTTTGCTCACGGTCACTTAATGCATTTAAAACCATATTGACATGTTCGCGTAGTAACTGATTAGTTGCTGCTTCTTCAGGACTTTCAGTGTCTTCATCTTCAATAAAATCACCGAGAACTGAATCTTCTTCGTCGTCACGGACCGCAGCATCGAGGCTACTGATGTCCTGCTTGATTTTCATGATATGTTCGACCTTATCGATATCGAGTTCCATCTCTTTTGCAACTTCAGCATTGGTTGGCTCACGGTTAAGCTCCTGTGTCATACGACGATGAGTGCGGAGAAGCTTATTTATAGTCTCAACCATGTGAACTGGAATTCGAATCGTTCGAGCTTGATCAGCAATTGCACGAGTTATTGCCTGACGAATCCACCAAGTAGCATATGTGGAGAACTTAAAGCCTTTGTTGGGGTCAAATTTTTCAACTGCTCGTAAAAGCCCAGTATTTCCTTCCTGGATCAAGTCAAGCAGATCAAGTCCACGACCTACATAGCGCTTGGCGATACTGACAACCAAACGCATATTGGCTTCAGCCATATAATCTTTAGCGCGCTTATCACCTGCCTGGACCTTACGAGCTAATGTGATTTCCTCTTCAGCATTAAGAAGGGGGATTTTACCAATTTCACGTAGATATAAGCGGACCGAGTCATCTGAAATATCGTCGAGGTAACGATCATCCGGTTTCGATGTATCTTCATCGTCATCTTTGTCAGTTGAAAGAATTTTAATACCACCGTCGACCAAAGCTCCGTAGATCTCATCAAGGATATCGACATTATTTTCATTATCAGGGATTTGATCAAAGATGTCCTTTTGATCAATTTCACCTTTTTTCTTAGCAGTTGCTAAAATCTTTTTCTTTATTTCTTCAAGGTCCTCTGGGGTTACTTTTTTTTGACTAGTCAAAACTTGCTTCTCCTTCTATTGGCTCTATGCCTAGTACCGTTGCCTGGTACTTTTCTAGTAGCTTAGCGGCAGCGATATGATCGCCGGCGGCTTCAGCTTGCTTTATTGCAGTTGTTAAATTATTTTGTTGTCTTTTTTTTGCGTTTTGTAAGACCCGTCTGAGCAAATTACTTGCTTCTTGTTCACGCTCGTAGACGGTCCATTCGCCAAAGAGTTCTTCGGCTCTAAACTTCACTATTTTCTCATAATTAGAGACCTCAGACAACCCCAAGTCTTGTTCGGTGTCAATGTTCTGCTTTAAATAGTGGTGTAAGCGCCGCCCTATCTCTGTCGGGAAAACTTCAGACTCTACATTAATCACCTCTTTGGCGCTTTCTGGATAGGCACTAGCTATCCCAAGCAAAGTTTCTTCGAGTTGACGTATCTCGTCGATTGCAGCAACTTGATAAGCGGCCTTTTTATCAGTCTTCTTTAAGAGGTTGTCTCTGGTTTCAACCAACCGTTTAATCGAACTAATACTCACGTCTAGCCGTTCAGCAATAACCTTCTGGTAGTGTTCAAATGTCACAGGGTTGTTAATTTGTCGTAAGAGTGGAATGATTTCACGATTAAATTTTCGCTTACCTTCAACGGTTTTTAGGTCAAACCTAGCTGCGTATAGTTCAATTAACCAATCCATAGCTGGCACACGATGCTCAATAGCACGAGACCAGCTACTCGGCTCGTTGGAAATCATACTGTCTGGATCAGCACCATCAGGCATTGCAATAACGCTGAGGTTGATATCGAGTTGTTGCGCTAGTGAGATTGCTCGTACTGAAGCAGCAATTCCTGCCGAATCACTGTCTAGTGCAAAAGCAATATTTTCAGTAATACGAGAAATCGCTCGTAACTGATCAATAGTGATTGCTGTTCCGGCAGTAGCAACAACGTTTTTAACACCTGCTTGATGGCTAGCAACTACATCCATATTACCTTCTGCCAAAATTGCCAAATCAGCTTTACGAATCTCAGCTTGAGCCAAATGCCAGCCAAAAACATGACGACTTTTATCGTATGCCAAGGTTTTAGAAGTGTTGAGATATTTAGGCTGTGAATCATCCAGAACTCTTCCAGTGAAACCGATTAGTTGACCCTGGGGATTATGAAGTCCAATTACGATCCTGCCACGAAAAACATCAAATGTTCGACCATTCTTCTGCTTGACCAAGCCCGCCAATACTGCGTCATTAAGGCTAATATTCTTCTTTTGTAACGCCTGCCACAACTGATCATAGCCGTCAGGGGCGTAACCTATATCAAAATCTTTGATAGTTGAAGCGTGCAACCGACGCCTATCCCTTAGGTAGCCCATCGCGACTGGTGTCCGGAGCAGTGTCGCCTGATAGAAATTAGCCGCTAACTGGTGCAAAGCTATGATTGTTTTTTTTCGTTCAGTAGTTTTACCATCACGGCCGTATTGTTCAAGTTCAACACCGGCCTTTCGTGCTAATTTATCAAGAGCTTGAGGAAAATCTAAGCCATCCATTTTCATCACGAAATCAAACATGTCACCACCCTCACCGCAGCCAAAACAATGATAAATGCCACGATCACGAGCTACATTAAAACTGGGTGACTTTTCATCATGAAATGGGCATAGCCCTTTTAAACTTGAGCCTGCGCGACGGAGTTCCAAATAATCACCAACCACATCTTCGATTGCCAGACGCTCTTTAACTGCCGCTACTCCATCCATATCACTATCATACCCTTGATTATAGCCACCCCAAAACATAACGCATTTTTTATAGTGATAAGGGAGTTTTTGAAATTTTAATTTTCGACTAAAGTAACTCATTTATTGAGCAAAACTAAAGAACCAAAAAGTAAAAAATTATAGTGTACTAAAAAAACTGTACCATACATTTAGTTAACAATAGATTCAACTAAACTGGTAGAGTCTAGTCAATTTAAGATGTATATGCTTAAATAACAGTATGGGACCAAATCAACAATACCCGAGCTACACTCCTCCACCTAACTACAGTGGGGGGAAGAAAGGTGTGACTATTGATAAGCAGATGCTCCTCTATATTGGCCTCGGTATTGCTTTAGTTCTAGGTGTTATTATGATGTTTGCAAGCCTTGGCGAGAAAGCCCCTGCAACTGCCGCAATCGATACCACTATAGCGAAAGAAGAAGAATTACTTCGAATTAATGACATTGCTAAGAATAATGTTGGTACTGAATATGAGACGGCTATCATACATGCAAATAGCGTGACCATGACACAAACCAGCATTCGTCAACTCTATACCTACCGCTCAGAGGTAACTAAGCTACCAAAACTCGATGAAACGATTGTAGCTCAGAACACCAACAATGATCTCGATACAGATTTTGAAAAAGCTATCTCGGTTAATCGTTTTAAACAAATCTACAAAGCAACAATGGAGAAACAGCTAAACGGCAACCTAGCTAATCACAAAGACCTTATAGTAACGACAAGTAATAAAAAACTTAAAACTATTTTAGCCCAGACGATAGCTAATGAAGAAGATTTGCTAGCACAAGTTCAAAAACTTTAGATATTCCTTATAATTTAATTGAATCCTATTCAATATCTGTGTTTCCAAGCTGATTTGCTTGAAAAACTAATCCATTCACAACCGCCTCGTCAATCTGACCACTCAAAACTAATCGTAGCCAAGCCCGTTTACCGGCTTTGGATGTTATCGAAGCGGATTCAAAATTATCTGCATAGTACTTGGCTAAAACTAAATCGATTCGCAGTTCAATGGTTGGAACTTTACGTTCAAAAACCTTTGCAAATACGCCGGTGTCATTATAAATTTCAGCAAATCTAGCTTGTTTTTTAACTACATAGGTCAAGAAATATTTTTTTATTGTTGTATCCATATTGATATTAGTATACAAGATTCTTACTCTTGATGGTGTGAAATGGAAACTTTATAAAGGTAATAAGTTAATAGTTATTACTGAAAAGTATTCATTAGGAGACTATGGCTATCAGTTTTTAGTATCAGTGACTGTATGCATTATTTGTAATTTTAAAAAGATAATTTTAACATTTAAATTATACTTTTATAAATAATGTATACAGCCTAAACAGAGATAAATCGTAGATAATACTGTAGTTCCTGGATGGAACCGCGGATGTCATCGAGTGCTCTATGACTACTTTGTTTTTCATAATTCAGATCGAACTTATTTTCAAAAATAACTTTATAACTACTAACATCAAGCATACGATAATGTAATAACGAGTCGATATTTTTCCAGTATTGTCGTATGAAACGGCGATCTTGATGGATTGAATTACCAGCTAGAATAATAGGTTGTTCTGGAGAATACTCACGGATAATTTTAATAATACATTTCTGAATTTTTTCCTCATCTTCGCCTTGATTATTATTCAGTTTTTGCAACAATCCACTTTTAGTATGCATTGACGTAACAAACTGGTTCATCTTTGATAAGCAGGCTTCATCTTGCTGAATAATATATTCGAAGCTTTTCACTTCGTTAAACTCCCAATCAGTAACGATACCAGCAACTTCAATAATTTTATCTTGCTCAGGGTCTAGCCCCGTCATTTCGAGATCCACCCACAGAAGTAAAGGTCTGGATGATTTAGACGATTTACTTTTTAACATAGCCCGTCAAATGTTGTGATGGGTTTTCACCGGACCCATATGTTGCAAAATTTTTGTGGTGTGCTGGTACATTGAATTTTTCATTAGAAACATCATGCTTTATCGCACACCAAAACTGCTCGGTCTGAGCTATTATTTCAGTAGAATAGCCCATTAAACCATTGGCGTAACCACAATAAAGACAATTAAACTTTTGAACTAGGTTTAAATATCCAAGTTTAACTCTATCAATTTTTATATACTCCTTACGATTTACAAGGGGTATACCGTAAAGGGGAAAGCAAATTCTGTGATAAATTTCAACTCCGATATCAAAAATAACTAACACTATTCCCATACCATAGATAAAAGGTATCGAGATTGTATGTCGTATGAAACGGACACTACTTTGTCTTTTTTCAATGGCACCAAAAATATTTTCAGCTAATTTCATTTATTAATATTACCAGTGTTGCTAGTGCTCGACAACTCTAATTGACTCATTGCCTGCTTGAGAGCGCATAATAATTATTCCACCATATGGCAAAGTGACCCGTGGGGTTGTATGTCCAAAATCAACGTTTGCAATAATTGGTATGCTTTTTAAAGCAGGATTATTCGCGACTAAATCGCTCAAATCAGAAAACTTAGCGTTAGAACTAGTAGGCATACGACCTATTAACATACCAGTAAGCTTAGAAAGGTCTACGATACCACTTAAATAGCCAAGTTGGGACTGAAACTGGCCGATTGATGTTTCACCGTCAATCTCAACACCTAAAATCATATTATTTAATTCAGGCAAGACGTTAACCGCTGCCAAATTTAACAATGAACCAAAATGACCAATGACTAACTGACCTTCAACTGTAGCCTCGGCACCTAGACTTTTCCAACCTAGATTTTTATGACTAGTAACACTCACGTCGTTGTCCTTATATGTTTTATCAAACCATATAAGTGAAGGATCGATAGAAAAAGAGTGCGTGGAGAAAATAATTTTTTCGAAATACTTGCGCGTATAATCACTTCCTTCGGCTTGGGAGAAACTAGAAAAATTAGGGCCGTACAATGTTGAGATGTTAAGCGCTTTATGTATTGTCGCAACTAAAACCGTATTATCTGAATAGCCACAAAAAAACTTTTTATCACCTCGAAGCTTCTTAAATTTTAAAGCTGCCACTAATTCACTTTCAATATACCCACCAGCAGCAGCCAAGACTAATCCCACCTTTGGATCTGCAAATGCTTCGTATAAATCACGACAACGACCGGCAATTGACTGATCACCTATTTTCGCCGAATTGCCATACTCCACCTCGAGACCAAGTGAACACAAATATTGCTCACTTGTCGATATTTCTAGTTTGCTAAGCTTCGTCAATGGATCGCTTGGTGCTACAACCCGAACTACTGATCCTGGCTTCAAACGTCGAGGAAATTTGATTCGGGGCATTAATTCTTTCTGCTTTTTAAGTGTGGATTTGACTGTATAAAATTATTAATAAATTGTGAAAATAGTCCAGTGTGTCTTTGACTCCTCATGAAAAAATAGCCAGCTGTAATACTAATCGAAGCTCCTACAAGATCAATAATCAAATCAAACATCGTATCCGACAAACTGCCATTTTGCATATTCGTGCCAATTGTATGATCAAAACTGAACTCTACTATTTCCCATAGAACACCGAATAATGCAGCAATACCAAACGCCAGAAAACTAACAATAAATAAGTTAGCTTGTAGGCGCTTAGACACTACCAACGTATACAGGAGCAAGAAGCCGGCAAAGCCCGTCATGACACCGGCACTTAAGTGTAGTACATCGTCCCACCACCAAAATTTTTCGTAGTAATCACCTAGCTCACCAAGAAATATCGAGCTAAACATAAAAGCAACAATTAGAAAACTGTATTCCATCGGTAGACTTACGCTGTAGCGATATTCAATTATATCAGGCAAAAATAGCAGTAGTAGCCCAATTATACAGATTAGAATTAGCTCGATATTACCATGACTAACTAGGCTGAAGATGCTGACTATTAATGCGATGACTCGTAGTATCCAGATAATGACGATTTGAATTTTGTCATCTAATGTTCTCTCTCGAAATGAAAGACGTTGGTTTGTTGTTTTCTGACTATCCATTTACTATTAGTTTTTCACTCAGTTTCTTTCTGGCTGCCAACTCAATACGAATTTGGTTAAGGTGCTCAAGATAAGTATCATCGATATCACCTGTCACATACTCACCGGTGAAACACGACATGTCTAGTTGTTTAATTTTTGGGTTTAAATCGATAATGCTATCGCGTAGATCATCAACCTTTTGATAAATCATGGCATCTGCACCAATGTGCTCAGCTACCTGTTTTTCAGTACGATTATGCGCTACCATCTCATCTCGTGTTGGCATATCGATACCATACACGTTCGGTGAAATAATTGGTGGTGCAGCAGTAGCGAAAAATACTTTATTCGCACCAGCAGCCCGCGCCATTTCAATCAACTTCTTTGATGTATTACCTCGTACGAGTGAGTCATCAACCAAAAGAACATTTCTACCTTTAAACTGAGAATTAATCGTGTTCAATTTCTTTCGAACAGAGTTACGGCGTTCTGCTTGACTGCTCATAATAAACGTTCGACCAATGTAACGGTTCTTAACCAGGCCACCACTATACTCAAGATTGAGGTTTTTTGATAATTGTAAGGCAGCAGTTCTACCACTGTCGGGAACTGGCATGACCACATCGATCTGCTTGAGAATGTCTTGATAATTTTTCTTGATATTCTCAGCCAGCTTGTTGCCCATCAAAACGCGGGAATCATAAACAGAAATACCATTCATGACTGAATCAGGTCTAGCAAAGTAAACATATTCAAATGCGCACGGTACGAGACGAGGATTTTTAGCACATTGCTTGGCGCTAAAATCACCATACTTATCAATAAATACCGCCTCACCTGGTTCAACATCACGCATAAATTTAAAGCCTAAAGCCTCTAGTGCTACCGATTCGGATGCAATCATATAATCAGTTTTATCAGGAGTTTCTCTTTGACCAATCACGAGCGGGCGAATGCCATATGGGTCACGCACACCGAGCACTCCATAACCAGCAATCATAGCCACAAATGCATAAGCACCTCGGACAATATCGTGCAATCGGGCGACAGCATTGAATAAATCATCTGGCGTCATCTTTACCGAGTCAACTACTTCAAGATTATCAGCCAAAACATTCAGCAAAACTTCAGAATCAGAGGTTGTACTAACATGACGGTGCTTCTTCTCGAACAGCTCTTTCTTAAGCTGAACTGCATTAGTTATGTTGCCGTTATGTGCCAAGCCAATACCGAAAGGACTGCTAACAAAAAATGGCTGAGCTTCTGAGGCTGAGTCACATCCAGCTGTTGGGTAGCGACAATGCCCAATACCAATCATTCCAGTAAGGTCCTGCATTTGCTTAGCTTTAAAGATGTCTTGGACTAAGCCATTATTCTTGTAGCTATGAATCGTTGCATCAGGGTCGCTTGTCATGATCCCAGCTGCATCTTGTCCGCGGTGTTGGAGCATTATCATGGCGTCGTACAGCGTCTGGTTGACGGGTGAGGAATCGATGATACCGACAATTGCACACATGTGCTGCTCTCCTTATAGGTAAATAATTATAGCAAAATTAACAGTTATTAGATAGCTGCGTTGCGTAAAGATTTTTAGTCGAATAAACTGCTGATTGAATCAGCATTGTGAACACGACGGATGGCTTCAGAAAGAAGATTGGCAATACTAAGTACCTCAATCTTAGAGTGATTGATTTTTTCTGGTGGCTGTTCAATGGTGTTGGTTGTGAATAGGGTTTCAATCTCGCTACTCTCAAGTCGCTCAAGCGCAGGGCCAGACAAAACACCATGTGTAGCGACTGCAAAAACTCGTTTGGCACCAGCTTTTTTTAATGCTTCGGCAGCCGAAACCAACGAACCACCTGTGGCAATAATATCATCAGTTAGAATCGCGTCTTTACCTTCGATATCTCCTAGCACATATGCTGCCAAAGTTTCTCGATCACTCATACGGCGCTTATCGACAATACCAATTTCGCAGTTTAATCGTTTTGCAAAACCAAGTGCCATTTTTACGGCGCCAGCATCGGGGCTAATTACGACCGGATTATCAGTTACTTGTTTAAGTCGCTCTACGAAAAGATTAACAGCATAGATATGATCAAGCGGTATATCAAAAAACCCTTGGATTTGGTGAGCGTGTAAATCAACAGTAACCACACGATCAGCACCAGCTGCGGTCAAAAGATTAGCAATCAACTTAGCGGTTATTGGTACGCGTGGACGATCTTTACGATCTTGGCGAGCGTAACCATAATATGGGAGGACGACAGTAATACGACCAGCCGACGCACGACGGAGCGCATCGAGCGTAATGAATAATTCCATATAATTTTGGTTAGGTGGAAAGCTGGTGCCCTGCAAGATAAAGACATCATCACCACGAACCGCCTGATTAATTTTAACTCTGGTTTCACCATCGCTGAAACTATCGATCTGGGCGTTACCTAGCTCAATTCCAAGCTTTTCTGTGATTTCTTTTGCAAGCGAAAGATTGGAATTTCCCGAAAACAACATTATCTTTTTGGAGTCCATGTATCGCAATCCTTGTTTAGCGTCTAGCAACTAGTGTAGCACTATCTGACAGATGATAAGAATTATTTTTTATCTTTGAAATCAAGACTCAATGAATTAAGACAGAAGCGTTGACCAGTAGTTTCTTTCGGTCCGTCGTCAAACACATGTCCGAGATGACCGCCACAATTACTACAGGTAACTTCAGTACGAATCATAAAGTGGGATGTATCTTTACTGTACGTAACACTTCCGTCGATCGCTTGGTCAAAAGTCGGCCAGCCACAATTGCTATCAAATTTGGAAGAACTGTCGAACAATGCTTGGTCGTAAGCTCCCCGAAAATGGCGCTTCAGTTGCTTTCTCAAACAAAACTTTTTTTTGTTTATCAGTTAGGCTTTTATTTATTTGATTCATGCTTGTAATTGTAGCAAATTTTGAAGTTCACCTCTAGTAGCGTATACTTGAAAATACTGAAAAAGAAGGAGGTTTTGATGGCCTTTACATCAAATGTTTTTACAACCGAAACTGTCGACTTCGCTGGCGAGCAGGAAACTATCGTCCGTGGTGGACGGAATCTATTCGATAAACTAGCCGAAGGTTTTGGCGATATCAAGAAAATTTCTGTGATTGGTTGGAGCTCACAAGGCCCTGCTCAAGCTCAGAACCTCCGCGATTCACTCAAAGGAACTGATATCACCGTTGGTGTTGGTCTACGTGAAGGTTCGAGCAGTTTTGCCAAGGCAGAAACTGCTGGGTTTAGTCGTGATAATGAAACGCTTGGTGAAATGTATGACATGATTTCAAAATCTGACATGACTATCCTGCTAATTTCCGATGCTGCACAGGCAGAAAACTGGCAGAAAATTACCGAAGCTATGAAACCTGGCAGCACACTTGGTTTGAGCCATGGTTTCCTTCTCGGCTACGTAAAAAGTATTGGCCAATCAATCCGTGAGGACATCAATATCATCGGTGTATGTCCAAAAGGAATGGGACCATCAGTTCGTCGCCTATACGAGCAAGGCAAAGAAACTGAAGGAGCAGGAATCAATTGTAGTTTTGCGGTTGAACAAGATGTTTCTGGAAACTCTAACGAAGTTGCACTCGCATGGGCAGTCGGTCTCGGTGCACCGTTTGTCTTCCAAACAACACTCGAGATGGAGTATCGCTCTGACATTTTTGGTGAGCGAGGAATCTTGCTCGGTGGCGTTCATGCTATGATCGAAGTCCTAAATCGCTACTTCGTACGTGAAGGACGATCAAGCGAACAAGCTTTCCGCGACACCGCCGAAGTTATCACTGGTCCACTCAGCCAAACGATTTCTCATGATGGGCTAAAAGCTGTTTATGATGAGCTAAATGATGATCAGCAAGCTGAACTTCGTCAGGCCTACAACGCAGCTTATGAGCCATTCGCAGCAATTCTTGATGAGATCTACACCGAAGTGCACAGTGGCCGCGAATTTGGCAGTGTCATCGACACCGTTAAACGACTTGAGAAATTTCCACTCAGTAACATCAGCAACACTGAAGTCTGGCGTGTCGGCGAACAAGTCCGTAAAAATCGTGATGAAAATCAAGCCGTTGATCCGACCACAGCAGGGTTCTACCTTGCTTGTATGGTTGCTCAAGTTGATCTACTCAAGAGCAAGGGCCATGAATGGAGTGAGGTTGTTAACGAATCTATCATCGAAGCCGTTGATTCTCTCAATCCATATATGCACGCCCAAGGTGTTGCCTATATGGTTGATAATTGTTCAATGACTGCCAAGCTCGGTAGTCGTAAGTGGGCTCCACAATTTGATTACCGCCTAGAACAGCAAGCCATCACGGTTCTCGATGGTGTTCGTGATGAAGATAATTCTCCATTCGAACGCTTCGAAAACCATGATGTTCATGCTGCTATGAAGACTGCTTCAAAGCTTCGACCTTCAGTCGACATTAGCGTAGTCTAGCACTGTCTATTAGTTATGATCTTCTTCAACGTCAGATTCTTCTTGGCTTGTTTCAGCTAACTCTATTGAACTTTCTGCCAACTCACCAAGTAATATATCAGCTTCATCTTCGATAATGTCGATGTATTCAGGTAGGTTCTCTTGCAACCAAGCTGCCTTATCCTCGTCAGATTCTATAGCCATCAGCTCGGCTAGTTCTTCATCTGTTAATTGTTCTGCGATTTCAAGACCAACTCTCTCATTCAGCGTATCGGTGATGTGTTTCAGCATTTCTGCTGTCTCATCTCCATTTAATTCTATACCTAGTGACTTTAGTAGTTTTTCATTAATTTCTATCATTTCTATTCTCCTTTTATATTTTTGTTTTAATTATGCAGCTTGTTGCGCATTTTCTAGTACATCTTCCCCTCGAGCACTAGCTTCTCGTGACTCAAGCGCTGCTTCAGCACGAGCCTTGAGCGTTTTACTCGTTTGTCTTCCAATCGCAGTTGCTTCTTCTTGGCTGAGTTCGGGTTGTTGATCTGTACCTACTACATCAACTCCGCTGTCAGTAGGTTGTGGCTCTGTAGTTTCAGTGGCTTCTCGCGCCTCTCGTCTGGCCATCCTTTGATTAGTAATTTGTTCTGCTGTTAGGTATTCTGTCGCACTGGTAGTTCCAGCAGACTCTTCTGGTGATAATCCCACAATATCAAGATCTCTTTGATCTAGCCTGGCTGCCTTCTGCTCAGCTTTACGCTGTTTTTTATCTAGTTGAAGTACATCCAACTGCGCTTTTCTTTCAGCGAACTCTGCTGCATTATTTAGTTTATTCGCATCATGCAACTGATCTAGCTCTGCTCTGAATCTTGCCTTGTTATCAGCTTTTGCTTTGGCTAATTGATCAAGTTCGTCTTTAAATTGTGCCTTCGCATCGGCTTTGTCTGTACGTGCTTCTTGACGAGCTTGTCTTTTTTCGTCTCTAGTATCCAGACGAGCTTGCTTCAGTGCATCGGCTTCGGCTCTTCGTGCAGCTCGATTTGCTTCAAGTGATTTTTGGTTAGCTTGGCGTTCTGCCTGGTTGGCTTGACGTGTCTCACGGCGTGCATCTTGACGATCAGCTCGAGCAGCTATTCGTGCAAGCTTGCGACCACTAGCTGCTTCGGCCTTATCTTTGAAAAAGGTTCGAGTTGATTCAACTCCACGGCCCATAGCCTCAGTCGCGTTTTTTGCGGACTGTTCTGCCCTAAACATACCGTCACCTAAAACACCTACGGTTTTATCGAGACCTGTATTTAACGTATTACCAGCTTTAAGCATGCCGTTGCCAGCTGCTTTTGCTGCCCTCAACACAGAATTTCCTAACATTTTCACAGGTTCTGTGACTAAGAATATGGCCTCAACGCCGACGCCTATAGCAATATCTTTAGTTACATCTAAACTAGTTTGTGCAATGGATTTTATTCGATCACTTGCACTATGAACACGAGCCCCAAAAGCTTCTCTAGTATCAGAAGTAACTTCCGAAAGTGTACGTCGGTTGTTAATTCCTTCAGCTAATCTTCCGGCTATATTAGCTACGCGGCCTAACAGTCTAGCTGAAGCGCGATCTCTCGATTTTTCGCCGTCTTCTGGCGAAGATGGTTGTTCGCTTTCCGCCTGTGAGGTTCCTCGCGCCTCTAGTACGTGCGCAGGCTGTAATTCGTCATCAACAACGAATCTTTCTCCGTCAACGGTGAAAGATATTTCGTCTGGATGGCGCCCGTCCGAAGCTTCTTGATCATCTGGCTGTTGATCACCGACTAAAGTTACTACTGTAGGGTCTAATTCACCCATTCCCGGATTTCGCCCTGCACCTGATTCTGGTCCATCTTTATACATATTTTCCTTTTTTTTGTTCTATGGTTTTTTATTTTTATAACGTAAGTATACAATAGCAAATCATTGCATATTTGTCAATATATTAAATCATATTTTATAATATTTCGGTAAATGGCTCAGATCAAATATAGTCTACTCTGTAAAGTGAGCGAGCATTTCATCGTTGCTCTCTCGTAGCTCACCAGCGTAGATATCCATCTCCAGCAAAAAGACATCAAAATAATCGTAGCCGATGGAAGATAGAAATTGCACAACTTCCGGTGCCATATCACCATATTGCGTCTGTAGAGCATCCATTTTAGTCAGGTTTTCTTCAGTTTTCAGGTATTCTTCAAGCCGAAGGAAAGCCCGGCTCTGGACAACTGTCATAAAGTCCTTGGCAAACTCAGAAGTTTGTTCAGTACTGGCATTTTCATACCCTAAAGATTTTAATATTTTCGCTAATTTTTCTTCGACTAATTGATTTTTGTTTTCGTTCATTGTTTCCCCTTATGTATTAAAAGCCATATCTATTTTTCAAACTACTGATAGCTGCGACTAGATCGCCTCCAGTTTTGCCTTTTAGCTCACCCAGTTGCGATGCTAGGAACCCATCATGACCAGTAACGAGGTACGTGTCAGGGTTATTTACTACCTGATCAATTGCTGCTTGATTCCCTCCCCCAATAATCGACTGGAGATGTCCGAGGAACCCGTTCATCTGTTCTGCAACATTTGGGTTATAATTAGCAATGTACTCAGGCGTACTAAATATACCACCATTATCAAAGATATCGTTTCTACCTGGGAGTACGCTCTGTAATCTACCAAGTTCGTAGGTTATATTAGGTGAGTTAGGGAAATTACGTGCTAACTGAGTAACGGCGTCCATTTGTTGGATGTGAATAGGGTCTTGTGATTGCGCTTCAACAACTCGTCCGATCGCATCACGAACTACTTCAGGTCCACGTAGGTCGGCCATCTGCTGCCATTTTTCTCCAGCATTTGACTCTATAAAGTGGCCCCACGCAAAACGTTTTTCAGGGCTCCATGACTCATAAATAGCTCGCATCTGTTCTTTGACGTCAGCCATATTATCGACCAACTTAGGATCGTCAAAACCTGGTAGTAATCTTGTTAAATGATCAGCGTTTCTGCCACTTGCCTGGTGACTCTGTAGCATATTTACGGCAGCATCCCACTCTGGAGTATCAGGGCGAATTTTACCGCCAGAAAGAAGTGACTGCAAGTCGATATCTTTCTTGGCAAGGTAGTCTCCTGGTAACCATTCATGAACTTTATCAGCCGCATCACCAAACCAGCTCCCGATATCGCCCAATCCGTCCCTAATTCCTTCTGCATGGTCGGAGATATACTCTCCAGCGTAAGCGGCACCTTTACCAAGAACTGCAGTTACTAATACTCTTCCGATTAGTTTTCTAGTTGTTCGTATCCTCTCGCCTCTAAAGTCGGCATTGATTTCCTTTTCAGTCGCACGTCTTGATGATTTGACAACTTCTTCTGGTGTTGTTCCTCGTACGGCTTTCACGACACGCTTACCAAGCTTCTCGGTACGGTGGCCTAATTTCTTCCATCGCTTATGCTCAGACATACTTTCTTCTTTGGTACGAAGTGCATTAATCGCTGGTGCAGATCGTAGAGCCGTAACCACAGGAGCGATGACCAGAACGGGTCCACCGAAGAAAGCGGCACCGGCACCGGCAACACCAATTGCAGCAGTTGTAAGGCTTTTACCCCACCAAGGAAGGTTTCTCCAACCTTTAGCAGCACGTAGCACTGTTCGATAGTACCGCGAACCGGCATTTATGTCGTTTGTGCTACCATCAGCCCGTTGCCTCAAGCCATCATTTTGCATTGACACACCAACTTCAGCGATACGAAGACTATCCTCTTTTGCCTCAAGTTGTGAGTTTCGGATGATAATTGCTTCGGGTGTATTTGGGATATCCCCATTAGCGATCTCGTTCTCAATCTGCGTTTGACGAACTGTTTCAGCAGCTCCGAGATATCGTTCTTTAGATCTTCTACGCTCACCACGTCTTTTTAAGATTCGCAGGCTACCGAATGTTCGGCTTGTCTTAACCGCATCACTTGCTAGCAACCTTCGCTGGGTTGCAAGATCTAATTCTGCGGTACTTAGTGTTGCTGCTCGGGCTGCCTCAGCTGCAGCTTCAGTGGCTGCAGTGTTTGCC
>CAZUNB010000009.1:0-32930 GCA_964622235.1 uncultured Candidatus Saccharibacteria bacterium
AATTTAACTGTATGCGGGTGTCGTATAATGGCTATTATGCCAGCCTTCCAAGCTGGACATGCGGGTTCGATTCCCGCCACCCGCACCAGCTAGATAAAGAGAGGAATATTATGGGATTATCATTCGTTGAAGAAAAAGACCAAAAAGGTGCTGCTGTAATTTTTCTTTATGATGGCCGCGAAATGCAACGACAAAAGCTTGATCGTATCAAAAGTGAAATAGAGCAACGTGGTTCACAGGTGTATCTGTTGAGCACGGAGGACGAAGATGGCGAAGAAGTACGCGACTTTTATGACATCGATGCAGAGCAGATGCCGGCTGGCCTAATCGTTAGAGATAATGACGAAGTTGTTGCACTCTGGTATGACCAGATGATTCCACCAGTAGACCAAATTATCTACCAGCTTGATCAGGTTGGGTAGGACTCAAAACTAGAACCAAGGGAATAGTTTGAGGAGCCAGGTTGCGAGTACTTTTTTAACGGTCAGACCTGTCCACTTTATCAGCAGTAGACACGCTGCAATAAGTCCGAACCCGGCAAGATAAACCGGATATAATTCTATCAAATCATTGAATGATCTCAATTCAAATATTGTCGTAACGAGTAAGAGGATTACGGTCAAATAAAAAATCGGTGGCGCCAAGAAAACTATCAGTACTTGCATAAGTGTTTGGGTCTTTTTTTCTTTTGCTTTGAGCATATATGTATACTATACAAGAACCACGCTGAGTTTCTATCCTGATAGTTTAACTCTATGTAGTAAGGTCATTGGCGGCGGCATGGAATATATAGAAATTGTGTTTATATTAAACAACCATCAATCCTTAAGTTGAGTAATTTTTCTTCGTCATATTTCGAAAAGAGAAATCTGGTTCGAATCGTGCAATATGCCTGAAAGCTATAATTGGATTTCTCGAATTTTATATCTGATTTTTCTCTGAGACTATGCACATCCGTAACTACACGTTTTTAATTATAAACATTATTAGAATATATATTTTATTTCAAAATAATAAGTTTTTTACGCAATAGTACATAGAATACGATTAGAACCAGGAAGAGCGAAACAAATGTCAATACGTTCAAGATGCTGCCAACAGATGAAGCCATTACTGAATCAACACAATCATTCCCGCAGTCCAGTCTCGATAGACTATCATTTATAACTCTGAATAATCCTTGTAATAACACTGTAAATACTCCAAAAATTGCAAAAAATTTAATTCGTTTTGTCGAATTGAAAAATCCTCGTTTGTTTAAAATAAGTGGGACTGTACCCAGCGCAATTACGTGACCAGCAATTATTACCACCGCTGTTATCCAAAAGTTTTTATCCAAGCTACTAGTATATACATCTGCGTAAAGTGAAAATATAATAGGAGAAACAAGGAATACTTCCAAAACAACAAGCAGCAGCACCGAAGATAAAGGCCATAACATAAATAATGTCTTATACAATAATTCTGATTTTTTTGATTGTTTTTTCTGTTTCATAATCCGCCCTATGACATTATTTTTCTCACTACTTCATTTAGATTATAGCACTGTATAATTCTGGGATACATATCATAATTACACCTATGATGAACTGGTCAGAGTATAAACAATTTGATACCCCGGGAGGGATAAACGCACGATGTTGTATCACTAGGTACTACAACATCTGCTATATTCTGTACAAATCATTAGATTTGACAGAATTCTAAACCCCCTTCGGGGGTTCGTGTTCGCTTCGCGAACTGCCAATGTAAAAAACCGGCTTTTAGCCGGTTGCTTACATTGGTACCCCGGGAGGGATTCGAACCCCCGACCTGTGGGATAGAAGCCCATCGCTCTAATCCACTGAGCTACCGGGGCACACCAATGGAAGTATTATGAAGTAGAATCAATCAACTGACAAGACGAGAGGATCCTTCTTTGATATTATGCAGCGACTTCTTCAAAGTTTTGCACAGTTAGAGTGATGACTGCACCCGACTGCGCTTCACCACTGAGCATCTTACTGGCGATAATATCTTCAACATACCGTTGGACCATACGTCGCATCGGTCGAGCGCCCAATCGTGGATCATTTCCTCGCTCAACTAGCCACATTTTTGCAGCATCGTCGAGCTCGACCTTAATCTTTTGGCTGCCAATTGCTTTATTCACATCGTTGACCATTAATGTCACTACTTTCATGAGTTCAGCTGGTTTAAGCGAGCGGAATACAACTAACTCATCAAACCGGTTAAGAAATTCAGGTTTAAAAATACCCATTTCTATTAGTTCATTAGAAAATTGATCTTCAAATTGTTCGACTTCGTACCCTGCATCAAGATATTGACGAATCCTCTCTGCTCCAGCATTGCTAGTTGCAATGATGATCGCATCCTTGAAACTTGCCGGACGCCCATCAGTGTCGTTGATAGTACCCTCATCAAGTAATTGCAAGAATATATTAACAACGTTCGGATGTGCCTTTTCGATTTCATCAAGCAAAACAACACTAAATGGTTGTTGCCGAATCTGGTTAAGGAAGGTCACACCAGTTGAATTCTCGCGCTCAGCAGCAAGCAGTCGTGGCACATCAGTATCATTGACATATTCGTTCATATCGAGACGAACAATTTGATCTTTACCGCCGAAATAGACATCAGCTAAAGCTTTGGCTAACTGCGTCTTACCGACTCCAGTAGGACCGAGAAACATAAACGTACCAATTGGACGATTACGATCTCTAACACCAGCTCGCGCCCGTCTGAGTGCACTAGAGACAACTTTAACAGCACGGTATTGGTTTATCATCTGCTGATGAATCTCATCCTCTAAGTTCAGCAATTTTGCAGATTCATCCTGTGTCACTGACTGGACCTTGACTCCACGAGATGTTTCAATTGACTGCTGAACATGCTCAGCAGTAATCAAAGTCTTTGGACCAGCACTAACTGCAGCTTGCTCGATTAATTTTATAGCTTTTCCTGGGAATGCCTCTTCACTAATATAGTGATCAGCCAAGTGATAGGCCTCTCGAAGAGCAAAATAACTAACAGCTACTTTGTGACGGCTTTCTATCAATAGGGTTTGGTCCTCCATTATTTGATAGGTGCTTCTCTCTGAAGGCGGATTAACTAACTGATAATTAACAAGTCCCGCAAAAGCTGAATTCTGACGAGTTAGTCGTTGCCAATACTGCGGACTAAGCGCAAAGATAAATCGAACGCTTGAACGGTCTAGAATTGGCATTAATACATTGGTGATATCGACTGAACCAGTGCCATCTTCTAAAAATAGCTGTGCTTCATCAAAAAATAAAATGATATTCTTTGCATGAGATGCCTCAAAAACCATCTGATGAATCATCTGCTCAACCTCACCGCGACCTCTTGCACTAGAGAGTATAGTGGCTGCATTTAAAGCAAACACTTGCTGAAATTTTAGCTCTTCACTTTTACCTTGTATCATCAGCTCAGCCAATGCCGAGACAATGGCCGTTTTACCAGTACCAATTTCACCAACTAACGCAATGTTTGATCTTCCAGTTTGGCTTAGAACCTTAACCATCTGCTCTAATATAAGTGCATGTTCCGGTACAGGACGATGTAAAATACCAGCCGCAGCTTCATAAGAAATATTGCGCCCAAGCTCATTGAGTAATGGTGTATAGCCAGCAGTCCAATCTCTAGCAATACCACCGGCACCTTTGTTATTTCTGTACTCCCAAACTGTTTTTTTTATGTAGCCGACCCAACCAATACCGTCCTCTACCTCTCCAATGTCTAGATGTAGCGCATTCAGTAATTCATCCCGACCTGGAGCGTAGTACAGTATTGCTACAAAAATACTGGCAGCATTAAGATGATTCTGCTTATTCTTCTCACGATACAACATTGCTCGGTGCCAAACTTGTTGCACGTCAATCTGTGCGGTTGGCAATACTTGGTCCAGAAAAGATTGATGGATACCATAACGAACCGCAAAAAAGTGTGCGTGGTTATGGTCTCGAACTGCTTGCCAGATATCAAATACTGTTACTTCCTTATCCTTACCAAGCATAGCCAGAACCCGCCATTCTAGAATCGAATCAAGCCTCGTATACTTAGAGATAGGTAATCGCTTTAAGTATTGATTGAACCAAAACATCGGCATCGATAAATATATGCCTAAAACAATCAGCAATAAGCCAAGAAAAACCATGCTTAGAAAAGTTAGAGTAACTCCAGATAGCAGAAACAAGATTGAAAAACTATAAAGCATAAGCTGTATGGGTTTTTTACTCAAAATCAGAGTATAACGCGCTCGGTTAGATCGCCTGCTTTCTAGGTCAAGTTCGAGTGGTTGCATTTTAGCTACCCCCACCAGTAAAAGCTTTTATTGCTAACTCTATCGCCCAGACAAAGGCAAAAACAACAGGTGACAATGGCAACAGTGGCCAGATGACTACCCAGATAAACGATATAACACTAACAAAAATAATAGAAACTAATGCCGCAAATAATGTTGCTGAACGCATCATGAAGCCAACAAAACGAGAAACGATATTATCAAGCACTGCGTGCATTTTCATCTGTAGCGTTGAATTTGGTCCGCCGCCAAAAGTTATCTGTTTCCATGGCCTAAATAGTGTTTTAATCAAAGTTCCGCCAGAAAAAGCCCGAGCAATATTACCAATCCGCCTAAAAGCTTGTTCTGTTTGGTGTAACCATCCAGCTCCATACCACCACCCTAGCATTCTAATAAAAAACATAAGCTTAGTGTAGCAAGAAGTTCACCTCTTGAAAACTAGAGGAGGTAGCTACTGATTGAGACTTTCTTTTACCTGCATATAAGCATCGCGAAATGCCATACCTTGATTAACTAGCTCGTACACTCTTTCTGTAACAAATAAATCATCAGACATGGAATCAGTAAGTTTTTCTTTATGAACTTTCAGTTTTGAAACCGATAAATCAAGGATGCCAAGAGTTGAGCAGACAATATCGATTGCGTTAACGGTCGGCTCTTTTGTAAGCTGAGCATCCCTGTTATAGCCACTTGGTAAACCACTCATAATCGAACTTACTTGAGCAGAGTAACTATCGAACACCCTTGCTTTACTGCGCATAATTTCGAACACGTCATAATTACGCTTTTGAGGCATAATTGAGCTACCAGTAGTAATATCGTTCGGTAAGCTAAAATAGCCATACTGAGGAGTCGTAAACAGCAGCATATCAGCGGCAAACCGCGAAGCATATTGCATCATCGGCTGCAAAGCATTGAGAACTATCAACTCAAAGTTCCCACGCGATAAACCGCAGTAAATAGGATTCTGTTGGGTCTTCGCCATGCCGAGCTGTTCGGTCGTGAAGTCTCGATCAAGCTTTAGATTGTTGATACCAAATCCGCTGGCACTTCCAAGAGGGTTTTGGTCGATAATTTCAATCGCCGAACTAAGTAGTTTCTTTGTATCTTCAAACGCGTCGGCAAAAGCTCCAAGCCACATACCGACAGTTGTTGGCATTGCTGGCTGCATATGAGTGAAGCCCGGCATAGCTAGATCTTGATACTTCTTGGATAAAGCGACAAATGATTCTATTACGTTATCTAGATGTTTGGCTATATCGTTTCGCAGCTCATCAAGTAAATAGAATCTAATCATGATAAGACTCTGATCATTTCGGCTGCGACCTGTATGGATTTTTTTGCCAACATCACCATAGTGCTCGACCAAATATTGTTCGATTGCTGTATGGCAATCTTCTTGATCTTGAGTTACAGGAAATTTCCATTGGTTACGTAATGCCTCTATTTCGCCCAATCCAGCTAAAAGGTCTGTTAATTCTTTGTCGCTAAGAATTTTTATTTTATGAAGCATTTTTGCGTGAGCCTTAGAAGCAATCACGTCATACCAAACGAGACGCTCGTCAAGCTTGTAATCATTGCCGACAGTATAGGCTTGGATAAAAGGATCAAGCTCAGCATCAGTTTGCCAAAGTTTCTTCTTAGATTTATCGCTTGGGTCGGGCATGATACTAGTTTTTCCCTAGATTCGCTTCGTAGTCGAAGACAGAAAAAGCAGTCTTTTGTGATAGTGCGTGAATCTCTATGAATCCTGCTGAAGCATTCTGGTTAAAGCTCGCGTCCTTCTCGAAAGTTGCCAGAGAGCTATCGAATAAAGAGTGGGGCGACTCAAGTGCCACAGCTGTCGCACTACCCTTGAATAGCCGAATCGTGACCTGACCAGTAACCTTCTGGTTTTGGCTATTGTTGTAAGCGTGTATATGATACATCGACGGATCATACCAGCCAGCTGCGTATGTCATATAGGCCCACTTAGTGTCAATGAATTCCTTTAATTCATTTTCAGTTCGTGTGCTAACCAACATTTCCAGTTTTTTGTGTGCCAATATCAAAATGGTAGCAGCTGGGTTCTCATAAACACCTCTGACTTTTAGTCCTACCATTCTGTCTTCAATTAAATTAACAATACCAATACCGTGCTTTGCACCGATTGTGTTCGCCTTAGCAATCAGTTCTGAAAGCTTCATTTTCTCACCGTTTAAACCAACTGGTACACCTTTTTCAAACCCAATCTTTACATCTTCATATTCATTAGGCGCGTTTTCTGGCAATGTCGACCATTGAACGATTTTATCTAGCGGCGGAATCAGCTCAGGATTTTCTATCTCACCTCCTTCTCCTGTATTAGCCCACATATTTTCGTCATAACTGTAGGGTGTTTCAGCCTTTTGCTTGATAGGAATACTGTGTTTTTCGGCGTAAGCTATTTCTTCTTGTCGACCCATGCCCCATTCACGAACTGGCGCTATTGTCTTTAAGTCTTTGTTCAGCGTTGTAATATATGTTTCAAATCGTACCTGGTCATTTCCTTTACCCGTGCATCCGTGAGCTACGACCTGCGCACCAGTTTCTTCCGCAACTTTGACGGCAACCTTACTAATAATCACCCTTCCAAGCGGACAGCCGAGTGCGTAGCCGCCCTGATAGTCAGCGTTTGCTTTGATGGCTTCACTTAAAACGATGTCCGCGAACTCATCCTTTGCATCGTAGACAATTGCATCGACCGCACCAAGATCAAGTGCCTTTTGTTTGATGGCGTCAAGATCATCTGCAGTTTGTCCGATATCGATGGTTAGCGCTACGACTTCAACTTCGTATTCTTCCTGAATCCACTTCAGCATGACGCTTGTATCTAGACCACCAGAATATAGCAGCAAACACTTTTTGAATGTACCTTTTTTAGCTTCGTGACTAGCAACTTTTTGATATGTGCTCTCTGTGTTCATATCTTCTCCTTAATAATTACTTCATTTAATTAACTATGATGTGCGTGCTCTCTAAGCTGTCATTAGAAATTGTAACAATGCTTTTTGAGCGTGCAATCGATTTTCAGCTTGCTGATATATAACCGATTGCAATCCATCAATTACGTCATCCGTTACTTCATAGCCACGATAAGCTGGCATATCATGCATAAAGATTGCGTCTGGTTTAGCTAGTTTCATAACCTTCTCATTGACTTGGAAATCGCTGAATTTTTTAACTAACTTTTCTTTAGCCGCCTCATCACCCATGCTTACCCATGTATCGGTATACACGACATCGCTATCAGCTACACCATTATCAATTGTTTTATAACCAGGACCAGCAAAGCTCATTTCAACACCGAGTAGATTCGTAATGCTTCGTAATGAGTTTGCGACATTATTATCGCAATCTCCAACATAACAAAGTTTAATATTATCCAAACCTTTAACCTCGTTGATCGTAAGTATATCTGCCAATGCCTGGCATGGGTGAGCTAAATCGCTCAGTGCGTTAATCAGCGATACTTTTGAATATTCAGCAAATTCTTTGAGACTGTCGTGCTTGTAGACTCGGGCCACAACCATATCTACCATGCTACTAACGACGTTAGCAATGTCTTTGACCGGCTCGCGGCTATTCAGTCCGAACTCGTCGTTTTTCATAAAGATACTTTGTCCACCAAGCTGGTTTACCGCTACCTCAAAGCTAATTCTAGTCCGTAAACTTGGTTTTTCAAACAACATACCAACGGTTTTCCCCAGCAATGGTTTTAGCTTGTTTTCGCCTTCGGATTTTAATTCAGTTTTCAATTTTTGGGCCAATTCTAAAATTTCAAGTATTTGTTTTTTTGATAGATCATTGACAGTGAGATAGTGTTGCATATTTCTCCTTTTAACTTTTATAGATAAAAATCCTCACTCCTAAGTATCTTTTAGCGAGGGTAGTTGCGAGGATTTTTACTATACTTTATGCATCAACACTACACTCGCAAATACGAGTGTTGAGGCGGCGTACAGTAGCTTTATAAGAAATCATATTTACAATTATACTGTTAATTTTATAATATGCAAAACGTGTATGCGCTAATTTCTCCTAGACAGAAAAGATCTTGCCAGCAATTATACCGATAGCGGTAGATATTCCACCGATTACAAATATTTCTAATGCACTTTTTAATGGAGAGACACCAACAATTTTACCCTTAACGTAGCCGAGCAATAGGAGTCCTAGTAGAGCTGCAACAATTGCAATATTACGAGAATACTCCATCGAAAATGAAAAAATTGGAACCAAAGGAACAAGACCTGCTATGAAGTACGAAACAAACATAATCACTCCACTGACAATAGGAACTTTAAACGAGTCACTTTTATCTAATTGATGGGCAGACTTTGAGCTGAGATATTGTCCTGAGCCCATCGATAGAGCCTCTACTAAAATTGTGACAACACCTGCTAGGATTACAACCTGTTTATTGTTTGTACCCGTACTAACACCAACAATAACACCAGTTGTCGAAACAAGCGCATCATTGAAACCAAACATTGCACTTTGAAGGTATTCTTTTTTTACTTTATCCATGACCTAATTATACTCCGATAGCTACTTAAAGACTAAAAAATTAAAGTCACTGACTAATTACTTAATCATTGTAAAATAGGTTTGACCAGCTCCGATTAAATTTGCTTGATCTGCATTTGCAATTACTCGAATTTTTGGCTGAATAACAACATCCCCTGCCATCGAATTCCAATTTTCAAATAATTTTCCGATTTGATCAATACCGCTATGACTAAGATATTGACCAACACCACCACCAATAAAAACCATTTCAGGTTGCAAAATAGCTACTGAGTTCCACAGTCCCGGTGCAAACAGATTGGCATATTCTCGCCATTGTTCTTGCGTAGCTGCTGATGCCTTGCAATCAAAGTGATCAAGAAATGCAGGACCTGCAGCTATTTGCTCCCAGCTCTTTTCTCCGATGAGCATATGACCAGCCTCGCTATTTTCAATCACACCTGGATTCTTAATATCAACATAACCGATTCCAATACTGGTGCCGATTGCAACATAAACCCAACGTTCTATCTTCTGAAAGTTTCGTGCTGCAACACTAAATGCACCAGCCTGAGCATCATTAATAATGTGAAGGCGAAGCTCGTACTTCTGTCGATCGATAAATTTCGAAAATTCTACATCTCCCCAAGCAACGCGACGAGAAGTTTTTACCAGTTGTCGCTTCCCATCAGTTAATCCAGCTATAGCAATTACGACATCCTTAAACGGATGTTTATCAAGATAATCTGCTAAAAGCTTGGAAAAACCTTCAACGGTTTGAGGTTTTTTCAAACGTACCAGATCAGAGATTTGATAATCACGGCTACAGTTTGCAAATCGCACCCATGACCCACCGACATCAACGACAATTACTGAATCCATAGTTCTAGTATACCCCACTGCTTTATTTTGCATACTCGATAGCGCGAGTTTCGCGAATTATATTCACCTTAATCGTTCCAGGATAGCTTAGCGTGGCTTCAATCTTGTTAGCAATATCACGTGCCAACTGAATCGACGCTAAGTCATCAATACTTTCTGGACGAACAAAGATTCGAATTTCACGACCAGCACTAATCGCGTATGTTTTTTCAATACCTGGAAAAGCATTTGCAACATTTTCAAGATCCTGCATACGTTTAACGAAATCTTCAGCGCTAGCACTACGAGCACCAGGTCGGGCTGCACTTACTGCATCAACTACACGAATAACCACTGCTTCTGGGGTTGTGGCTTCGACATCGTCATGGTGAGCCCTAATAGCGTGAACGATTTCCGGCTTCATGCCAGCTTTTTCGGCCAAATCGGCGCCGATATGATGGTGCTTGCCTTCTATTTTATGGGTAACGGCTTTTCCGATGTCGTGCAATAGTGCTGCTGTTTTCGTTACTTGGACATCAAGACCGAGCTCACTCGCCAACATACCGGCTAAGTGGGCCATCTCTGTACTATGCTTTAGGACATTCTGACCATAGCTGGTACGGAATTTTAGCTCGCCTAGTAGCTGCTTCATCTCTTTCGGCAGATTCGGTACGCCAACTTCACGCATGGCTTCTTCAGCAGCTTTATCAAGTTCTTTATCAATTTCATTTTGAGCTTTTTCAACTACCTCTTCAATACGTCCCGGGTGAACACGACCATCTTTCATCAATTTTTCGAGTACGACTCGAGCAACTTGACGGCGAACTGGATCAAAACAACTTAAGACAACCATCCCCGGAGCTTCATCGACTAAAACATCAACACCCGTTAGCTTTTGAATTGCCTGAATATTTCGACCTTCTTTACCAATTATTCGACCCTTCATTTCTTCTGGTAGTGGCAACGATGTAACAGTACGCTCGGTCGTGACATCACTAGCAAGTCGCTCCATGCTTTCTAGCAAAATCATTTTAGCATTATCTTCGGCGGTATCTTTGGCCTCATTTTGAAGCTTGGCAACCAAGCCGACTAAGTCACTTTTAACATCTTTTTCGGTAGCTTTGATTAACTTCTCTTTTGCTTCGGCCTTAGAAAGACCTGCAATTTTATCAAGATTAGCAAGTTGCTTTTTTCTAATCTCCCCTATTGCATCTTTTAATTCTTCAATTTCTTTTTCATCTTTATCCAGCTTTTCTTTTCGTTGATCAATCGTATCGATCTTAGCATCAAGTGACTCCTCACGTTTTACAACACGTCTCTCGGTTTCAGCTAGTTCACGACGAAGCGATTTCTCTTCTTCGCGAGCTTCATCAACAGCCCTCTGGGCTTCAGCCTTGGCTTTACTTAGAACTTCTTCGGCTTCTTTTTTGGCTTTTTCAAGTGCTTTATTGGCATTTTCCTCAGCATTACCATGTTTCTTCTTAACCATTACTTGACCACCAGCTACGCCGGCACCGGCGCCAACCAAGGCGGCAATAATTATTGCTATTTCCATATATTACTCCTTCTTTTTACGCCTCTCGGAACGCGTGCTGAAACAATGACTCTGTCGAGCTGAATCTTACTTACAGCTCTTTCGATGATCGGTACGGTCTTTGAGGATTGATTTCGGTCTATTACACTAAAACGATGGTATATCGCTTACGACCCATAGTATAGCAAATATATAAACCTTCTGTTTGATTTTCTTATTTTTTTGGTTTTGTGATATTTGGCTGACCGCCATACTCAGGCACGAGTATACTCGGCTGTTCTATTAGTGAGAGCTGACGTACACCATCTTCCAGCCAACTGTCGCCACTGGATGAAACATTACGAACTGATAACGTAAAAGACAGTGTGTTAAATACTGCAAAACCAATACGAAGCCCAGTAAAGCTGCCGGGTCCAGCGAATATGACCAAACCAATAATATCCTGCCAAGGTGTTTCTGATTTTTTCATACTATTTTTTATTCGAATCAAGATATCTTGTTCGAGATGTCGTTTTGAACTCCATCTATCACTATAGATAACTTCATTATCTTCAATAATATAAAGCTCAGCATCGTCTGAGGAGGTCTTAATTGCCAAGATCATTTGATTTGGTCCGCAAGTTGATTAGATCGCTGTCCGTAGGCTATAAACTCTAGGATTCGACTGTTTTCACCAGTTGCTGCATAATCGATAACTAATCTATCGGTTACAATCTCGCTGAGATCGAGCCACTCAACGATTGTCGCCACGTCACTTGAATCGATTGATTGTCGTAATTCTTCTTCCAGGATTCCTAACTCAGTACCAAGTCGGTAAAAATCATAATGATGAATCTCAAAATCAGAAGTTTGATATATTTTAGAAATAGTAAAACTCGGACTACTTACTTCGTCCGAGCTATTCGCACCTTTAGCAATTCCTCTAACTAGCTGAGTTTTTCCACTACCAAGATCACCGCGCAATTCGATAACATCGTGAGGCTTAAGGACCGCGCCCAGTCTCACGCCGAGAGCGAAAGTAGTCTCGGGCGCGTTGGAATTGATTACGAACGTCATAGCGTGACTCATATAGACCATATAGTAATGTAGTGCCTCCAATCAGTCCAATCACCGGCCAGTTGGCATCTTTTAACGGGTCAGTTACCGCAACCTGGCGGAATGGATCGCTTGAGCTGATACTTTTAGCGATTTTTCGGCAACGCTTCGTCTCAGGGTTTCGTTCCTGTCCGGGCTCACATACCTTTAGTGTACTATTGCTCAACGTAAGGCTTTTGCAGCGATTTGTTTCTGGATTGCGAAATTGTCCGACCTTGCAAGGTGTTTGGCTCGAACTTACACTAGATAGTTTGCGACACCGATTGGACTCTGGATTGCGGTACTGATCAGCTGCGCAAGCCTGAAGATCACTGTCTGTTGCACCTTTTAACTTGCAGCGATTTGTTTCTGGATTGCGAAATTGGTCGTCACGACACTCTTTTATTTCTTTTTCGTCTTTTATAGGTACCTCCGCATCACCGACAGGTAATTTCAAGATATTTTCAGCACTTGGGGTTGGTTCCAGTGTCCACTGCCAACCACCATCAAATCGAGCATAACTTCGCCCCTCTTCAACATTTAAATAATCAACTGAATCAAGCTGCTTATCATATTTATCCAGTAACCTTACTGTTCCACCCGAGTTTGTCAGACTAACCAACTTATCTTTTGATAAAAATGTTGCATATTTACCAGGTTCGAGAATCATATCAGGCAGTACTATCACATTTGCGCTACTAGTTTTTAATTTATAATTTTTTAGATTGACCGCTTCATTATTTGGATTAAATAACTCTACAAACTCATCTTCAGCATCTGACTGCGGAGCAGTAGGGTCTGGCAGTAGTTCATTAATTTCTAATGGCAGAAGTGCCACATCAGCTGGTGGATCCGATGGTTTTACTATTTCCTGTTCATACAACCCACCACTATGAAGAGCGGGGCTAGTTTGAATAAAATAATCTGACAAATTATCATTTGTGTCTCGGAATTGATGAACTGACTCAGGACAACGCTGCCAAGCAATTGATGCTGAACTTGACACCACAGGTTTATTCTCTTTGCCACCACCAATAAAATCGCCCCACGTGGCTGTATCTAGAACCTGACTATTACCTAAAACAATTTGGATTTGGCCAACTGTATCATTTAGACCAGTTGAGAAGTACTGGTCAGCAACAAGTGAATTATCACGAGAGAAGCCAACAAATGAGAAAGCCGGAAGTATAAAATCAGTAGCTCCACTCGGGCTTAATTTTACTAAATCTGTAGAAGTGCCGTTTGTAATTTTACCGTCAACACCTACAGTGCCATTTCGAATATAGCGAACCACTAAGTTAGTTACCGAAATAGCTCGATTTGTTTGGTTGTGTAGTTCAACAAACTCAGAAGTTCCTTGCGTTACAAATTGGCTAATCACAATCGGTGCTGAAGATTGTACAGTTGATATTGAAGAACAATTATCTGAAGCTGCCTGGGCAATAACTGGTGCTGAACCGAAAAATGGTGAAAACATAAAAATAATAGCTAGAGAAATCGCAGTCAGTATTCTACGGAACGCGTTCATATTTGCATCATACACAGACGGACATTTTTTCGTCAAGTTCGACTTTAAGTTAGCTTTTACTAGATTTTAATAATAGAAATTACAATATTTTATCAGTTAATGAACAGTAGAAGACCATTACCATCTAGTGCTACAATGTAGCCATGTTACGTCTCGCCTCAACACTAGAAAATATAAAAGTTTTTAATCTTCGTGCAGGAGCACCAGTTGCCACATTAACGCGTCCTTTAATCAATCCCCACAACTTACAAGTGACTGCCTTTTGGGTCGACAGCAAAAAAAAAGAATCCAAGATGCTACTCGTCAAAGATATTCGGCAACTTGCTGGTAATAAAGCAGTAGTCGATGATCTCGAAGACATCGTCGATACTGATGATTTGATGCGATACAAAGAGTTAATCGAGATTGATTTCCAGCTAATCGGCAAGAAAGTTCTAACCGAAAAAAATAAGACTCCGCTTGGTGTAATCGAAGACTATGCCGTCAACGGCAGCCTGCAAATTATGCAGATAAATGTTCGACGTCCAATCTGGAAAAATCCTCTTGATTCAAATTTGTTGATTTCTCGTGGTTCAGTCAGAAAAGTAACCGATAAGAAAATCTATGTCGCTGAGGCAGTTTTCAAGCAACCAGCCAAGAAGAAGCAGGTAGTACCAATTCCGGGTAACACTGCTCAAGCTTCTTCATCTACCTCAGCCAGCACTTCGCGAGCATCTTGATAGTTAAAACCTTTTCGTAATAGAAATTCTATGATTTTCTTATCTTCTTGATAACGTGGAATTTGTCGTTTCTTCTCAATCAAATCTTTAAGTACCGCTCTGTCGTCAACTTTACCATCATCAAGAGCTTGATCAATAATATCTTGCTCGACTCCTTTGGCTCGTAACTCAAGCTTTATCTTACGAATGCTCTTGCGACCGCTGGCTTTTCGACTAGCAGTAAAAGCACGAGCAAACTCAGCGTCATTGAGATAACCCCAACCTTCAAGCTTTTTGATAATTTGGGACAAGCTATCTGGTTCGATTTTTTTTCTATAGGCATATTGCTCTAGTTCATAGCGTGAATGCGGTCGCGTGCTTAGCCAGCGCAATACTCGATCTAATGTCTTGCCAAAATCGGATTGGCTTTTCAGTTTCGCTAGTTCACTATCAGTTATCTCCTGACCGATTTTTAACGGATTTTTTTCAACCTGCGACAAGCTTAGACTAAAACTATATTTTTTATTTACAAAGACGCTGACTCTATCTTGAGCTCGAACTTGTGGCTTCATATCTGTAATTTTCATGAGATAAGTATAGCAAGTATTAAGAAATAATTTAGCTCTATTGACAATATTACATTTCATAGTATACTAAAACCTGATTATATAATATAAACAATTTTAGGAAATTATATGGGCATCAAAGATTTCGAAAATGCTGGTCAACACCATCCTGAGGTTGGTGTTTTCGAAACCGACCCAATGTGTCGCCATACAAACCTAGACGATGATGAAGTCGACTTTTTTGGAACACCGCTAAATAAAGTTTTGGAATCTTTTCCAGACGTTCCACTTAGCTATATTTTGGCAACAATTGAAGCTGTAAATAATGAAATATTTAGTATTGAGCTACAAGGAGACGACTTAGAAGTAGCAAGGTCTAGTGTAGCTGCGATGATGCTAGGAGCTTATAACCTAGCACCTCCCAATGAAGATATAGACGGAGATGCTAGTCAAAACACAATGGTATCAACACTAAAAGAGAGTGAAGCACCGAAAAGATTTTGGAAAACCGATGGAGATTCTCGTTTCGGACTTGGTCTGGTTTATTTTGGTTTAGCTGGGTTGACTGCAGACAATGGGTCACTTAGCTTGACCCTTGCGACGCTCGGTGTTGCGAGTTTGTTTAAAGATGAAAACATTCGTAATGGTAACGGGAATCCAAAGGGGCTATTCAGAAGATTTTCTGAGGCAGTCAATACTGGCTGGCAATACCCGGAAGCTACCCACTACCGTGATGGACAGGGTCTAGTGCGTAAAAAGACATATCCAGCGATTGAGTCCGATAGAGAAGCCAAGACTAGAACTGACAATTCAGAGAAAAGAGAAACACGTCTAGGAAAAATGCTTGATTGGCTATACAACCCCGCTGTAGACAGGGTTTTTGGACGTGAATACGGTGGAAAAGTGGTTCATGTAGGCCATCCTCGTCAAACACAAATTGAAGAAGATAATGTTCGCATCCTTGAGGCATCGCATGACGTAGTAACAGGAGATGAGCAAAGCCATTAATCAGATTAAGATTAGCAGCCCGATAGTCGCCAAGGTACTTGCAAGCAGCTTACGCCAAAAATGCTTTCGTTCGTGCAAAATCAGTAACGCGAAGATAAACACCAGCACCGGTTTATAGCTACGGGCGCTTGATAGCACCGAGACATCAACCAGCTGAATAGCTCTGACAAATGCCAGCCCTGCACCCAGTCGCATTAGTCCAAGTAACACGATGTGTCGAAATTGCTTAGGTTTTAATTTCTTTAACTTGCTACGTTCTGGAAATGCTAGCCAAACCATCGAAACCGTCTGCAATCCCCAGCCGACAATCATATAGCTTGCAAGATTCATCTCTCCCAGCAAATATTTCTCGGCAGTGACAGCACCCGCCAAAACAATACTTGATAGAATCGCGATCCAACTTCCTTTCGTAATTCGAAATGTTTTTTTATCAACCCGCTCAACCGTAATCATAATCGCCGAAGCGACGAGTAGGACAACTCCGACACCTTCAATAAAGCTCAACCGTTCGCCAAGAAATAATCCCGCGACCATAATCGTAAAAAATGACTCAAGATTAGTGATAATCGAAAACTGAGCAGCATCAAGCTCTTCATTGGCACGATAGGCGGTAATGTTGTTTAGCGCAAATAATAGTCCTGCCAACAACAGTATTACTATTATGAATGGTGAAAATCGAAACGATATACCGCCGAGGGCGAGCGAAACAGCAATGCCACCAGGTAAAACTACCAGAACATACATAATAGCTGAGACTAAGCGAGCATGGCCTTTTATTTCACTAGCAAGCTGCCGCAATAACAAAGCATAGGCCGTGCTAAATAATAGATGGATAGTTAGGAGAATTTGCCAGGTCATCCCTAGACTTTATCACAGTATAATACCAAAGCATCAGCGGCATGGCGACAGAAAGTAGAACTTGCTACAATCTGTAGTTTTTATATGGGGCAAAGCTAGAATAATATCGTATACTGTCGATATGGAAATAATAATCGCACTCATTCTAGGAATTGTCGAAGGTCTAACCGAGTTCATTCCTGTTTCTTCGACCGGTCATATGATTATTGTCGGTCACTTTCTCGATTTCACCGGAGAGAAAGCCGCCCTGTTCGAAGTTGTTATTCAGTCGGCTGCCATGATGGCGGCTGTGGTTGTCTACTTTGAAAAGCTTGTCGACTTAATTCCATTCTACTCAAAAAAGGAAACTGGCTTTGCGCAGTTTAATGGCTTGAAGTTGCTCCTGATTACATCATTACCAGCCAGTATTATCGGGTTACTGTTCAAAGACATAATTACCGAAAAACTATTCAACCCAATCTCGGTATCAATAGGCTTGCTGGTCGGTGGCGTTGCCTTGACCCTGTTTGATAAGTTACCGCAGAAATCTAGCCAAATAAACAGCCTTGACTCTATTAAACCAAAACAAGCACTACTAGTTGGCCTCACGCAGGTTGCCAGTCTTTGGCCAGGCATGTCTCGAGCAGCCTCAACAATTATTGGTGGTGGAATCGCTGGGATGGATCGAAAAACGGCGGTTGATTACTCTTTCATGGCAGCAATCCCACTCATCACTGCCGCTAGTTTAGTTGAACTAATCACAAAACTAGAGATAGTCACCGCGGCCGATATTCCATTATTCATTACCGGTTTAGTGATGTCATTTATAGCCGGGCTTTTCGCAATTCGCTTTTTCTTGAAATTTATCAATAGACACTCGTTGGCAGTTTTTGGTTACTACAGAATCGTCCTAGCATTTATCGTTTTATTGGTACTAAGCTAAGAACCTATTCTTTGGGCATCGAAGCGGTACGAACAGCTTTTTCGATGATGTCCATTTCTTTTGGATGATCGCTCAACCACTGTTTGGCGGCTTCCTTACCCTGCCCAATTTTCTCTTCGCCATAGTCAAACCACGCACCAGCTTTACCGATAATCTCGTATTTAACTGCTAGATTTAGCAAATCACCACTTTTACTTATGCCTTGGTTGTACATGATGTCAAACTCAGCCAGTTTGAATGGAGGCGCAACTTTGTTTTTCACCACTTTAACTCTGACTTGGTTGCCGATAATATCATCGCCATCCTTGATTTGGCCTGCTCGACGGATGTCGAGTCGAACTGAGCTGTAAAACTTCAGCGCATTACCACCGGTTGTTGTCTCTGGATTACCGAACATAACACCAATTTTCATGCGTATTTGGTTAATAAAGATCACAGTACATTTACTTCGACTAATTACACTGGTTAATTTGCGTAATGCTTGACTCATCAAACGGGCCTGGAGACCCATATGAGCGTCGCCCATTTCGCCTTCTATCTCTGCGCGCGGTGTTAGTGCTGCAACCGAGTCAATTACAACAAGGTCAACTGCGTTTGATCTGACTAAAGTCTCGGTAATTTCAAGTGCTTGTTCGCCAGTGTCTGGTTGAGAAATCAATAACTTTTCAGTATCAACACCGATTCTCTTTGCATATTCTGGATCTAGCGCGTGCTCAGCGTCGATGAATGCGGCCTGTCCGCCCGCTCTCTGAATCTCAGCAACTGCATGAAGAGCCAGCGTTGTTTTACCACTACTCTCAGGACCATATATTTCGATGATACGACCTATCGGAAAGCCACCACCCAGCGCAAGATCAAGGCTGACACTACCAGTGCTAAAGCGTTCAACATTGACTTTCATATTTTCGCCAAGTCGCATAACGCTGCCAGTACCGAATTGTTTTTCAATCTGGCTAACTGCTAGCTTCAATGCTTCTTCTTTATTATTCTTGTCACCGTCTCCGTCTTTACCGACTTTGGTTGTCTTACTATCTTTTTTCGCCATACCTAATACCCTCGCTTATTTCATCTTAAATTGTAGCACAAATAAACCTAAACTAGGGGTAGTTATAGATAACAATAAGCGCTATACTAATCTAAGATAATGGTGGTAAAAACGGATAGATTATGAAAATTCCCGACGTAACAATGCAAAAAATTCTTGAAGATATCGGTTCAGTCCCACCTGAAAAAATCGACAGTATCGCGGCAGAAGCGACTGAACAAAAAATTAGTATTCAAGAAATTGCTGTCGATCAGCAGCTCATCAATGAGACTAGCCTGGCACAACGATATGGTCAGATTATTGGCATTGAATATGTCTCGTTGACTGATATAAAAATAGACAAAACTATTATGAAACTAGTCCCGGAACGAGTGGCACGGACCTACCGAGCCATTCTGTTTGATATGGAAAATGACGTACCAAAAATTGCTATGGAAGACCCTGATGATCTGCAAGCAATTGACTTTATCCAGAAGCTTCTCGGCCAAAGTCTTCAAGTCTATGTCTCAACAGGTAAAGAGATTGCTGCAGCGCTCGAGGATTACAAAGACTCAATCGGTAGTGAGCTTTCAAAAGTTGTCTCAGATAATAGCGATATCGACGATAATGATAAAGCTGTCGATAGTCAAGACATCGACGAGGATTCACCAATTGCTCAAACCGTAAATTTATTAATCGAATACGCTATAAAAAGCAAAGCTAGCGATATCCATATTGAACCACGAGAGAATATGCTGCAGGTTCGATACCGTGTTGATGGCGTGTTGCGAGAGGCTAATAAATTACCAAAATCTGTAATGTCGGCGTTAGTCAGTCGTATCAAAATACTTAGTAGTCTGAAAATTGATGAACATCGTGCTCCACAAGACGGCCGTTTTAAGATTAGCCTCAATGGTGACATGTTTGCCCTGCGTGTTTCGACACTCCCAGTTATGGACGGAGAGAAAGTTGTTATGCGTATCCTCGATGAATCCGCCAAAGCGTTAACACTTGACGAGCTTGGTTATTGGGGGCACAGTCTCGAAACTATTCGTCACTCGATTGCTCAGCCTCATGGGATTATCCTTGTAACCGGACCAACTGGTTCGGGCAAATCGACTACACTTTACTCAGTGCTCAACCTGCTCAATACACCGAGTGTTAATATCAGCACGATCGAAGACCCGGTTGAATATCGTATCCCTGGCACAAATCAGACACAGGTAAACAATAAGGCTAACATGACCTTTGCGAGTGGTCTTCGCGCTCTGCTCCGCCAAGACCCAAATATCATCATGGTTGGTGAGATCCGTGACCGTGAAACCGCCAACCTCGCGATTCAGGCAGCGCTGACTGGGCACTTAGTTTTCTCGACACTTCACACCAACGATGCTGCAACGGCTCTTCCCCGACTATTAGAGATGGAGATTGAACCATTCTTAATTGCCAGCACCGTACGCGCTGTTATCGGCCAGAGACTGGTGCGCCGACTAAATCCAAACTGTCGCGAAAGCTATAATCCAGAAAATGAACAATTGGAAAAGATTAAACAGACCTTTGATATGTCGACTGTTAATCAACAACTCGACTCTGCAAATGCACAACGAGAGATTGGTAAAAAAGCCAAGGATGAAGAGGACATAAAGGCAGGTAAACAAGCAAGTTCTAGTGAAAAGATTGAGCAAACGATGCAAGCTCAATCGTCTGAAAGAATGACCTTGTGGCGTGAGAATATTGGTGGCAATTCAGAATGCGAAAAGACTGGCTTTCGTGGAAGAATCGGTATCTACGAGGTACTCGGAGTTAGTGAGAAAATTCAAAACATGATTGTTGCCAATTCCACCTCTGCTGAGATTCAACATCAAGCAATTAAAGAAGGTATGATAACCATGCAACAAGATGGTTTTATCAAAGCATTGCAAGGTATTACCACAATTGAGGAAATCCTCAGAGTAACAAGGGAGTAATTAGTGGCTAAATTTAAATACACAGCAAAGAATTCAATTGGTAAGCAAATCAGTGGTGTCGTTACCGCCGACACTAAGCTACAAGCAGCCGAGCGTATCCGCTCACAAAAAATGCAGGTTATTTTACTCAAACCAATCAAAGAAAAAAGATTTAGCTTCAATATGAACATTGGCGGTGCTGGCGGTGTCAAGCTGAAGGATAAAGTCATCTTTACACGTCAACTAGCCACCTTAATCGAAGCTGGAGTGCCCCTCACGCGCTCGCTACAAACGCTTTCAAAGCAAACAGAATCTAAGTCGCTAGCGAAAATCCTACCCGCTATAATCAAAGACATCGAGGAAGGACATTCATTTACGAGTTCCCTAGCCAAATTTCCGAAAGCCTTTAGTCCTGTTTACATCAACATGGTTGAGGCGGGAGAGTCTGGTGGTATTTTGGATGATATCTTTAATCGGCTGGCGCTACAGATGGAAAAGGATGCTGAGATTCGCGGCAAGTTAAAAAGCGCTATGACTTACCCCGCTGTTGTCATGTCAATTACAGTTGTTGCCTTTATTTATCTGATGACTAGTGTGGTACCAAAAATTAATGATATTATTTTTCAGCTCGGTGGCGAAGACTACGAACCAGCCATTTATACTAAGGCCATGCTCTTAATCAGTGATATCCTGATTAACTATGGGATTCTGGCAGCAATCATTCTGGGTGTTAGCAGTGCCTTGTCTTGGCGGTTCTTCCACAGCGAAAAGGGTCGACCAATCTTCGATGCTGCACTACTTAAAATTCCGGTACTTGGTCGGGTTATTACCAAGGTTGCGCTAGCACGCTTCGCACGAACCTTTGCTAGCCTCAGTGCTGCTGGAGTTTCCGTATTGGAAGCTTTGAGGGTAACTGGGCGCGCATCGGGCAACAAGGTCATAGAACGACATATTTTTGAAGCCGCCGCCGAGGTTAAAGCAGGAAAACCTCTGAGCGAACCACTGTCACGCGTTAAAATATTTCCGCCAATCCTGAGCCAGATGGTGGCAGTTGGGGAAGAAACTGGTCAGATTGATAATGTGCTTGAAAAGCTGGCGGAGTTCTACGAGCGCGAAGTCGATGAGGTCACTGATTCACTTAGCTCGATCATCGAGCCAATCTTGATCGTAATTCTCGGCACGATTGTCGGTACAATTGCTCTTAGTGTCTTTGGTCCTTTGTCACAACTCACTCAAAGTATTGGTTGACTCTTAAGGCATTGCAGAATCCTACATCAAAATATGTTCTCTCGATGTAGGGCATTATATCTTGCTTGACATTACGCTTATGCTCTCATATCATCATCAGTAGATACTTTCAAAAAGTATTATTAACTAAAAATAAATCAAGGAGGGTGGACACCTATGAGTCTACAAAGAATTAGAAACAATAAGGGTTTCACAATCATCGAATTGCTTATCGTGATTGTTGTTATCGGTATATTGGCAGCCCTAGTGCTAACAGCTTATGGAAATATCCAGCAGCGAGCACGAGATACAGAAGGCCAAACAGATATTGCTGAAATTAGTAAGCAGTTGGAGCTGCAGTATATTAATGATGGAACGTTTAAAGGATCTTATCCGCCAACACTCGCAGCAGCTGAGACCGAGTTTGGTACAAAACTACCTGCAGAAACCTTTGACAGCCCTCGGAACACGACTCATCCGTATGTGTACACAGGATTAGCTGCAGATGGCACCACAACCTGTACAACCGCAACTGGTTGTCCGAAATACAAGATTTCATATCCTCTTGAGGGTAAGACTGGTAATTTCGAAAAGAAAAGCTCTAACTAGTTTTAGTTAGTCTAATCTTTTAAAAAACCGGCATTAAGCAAGCCGGTTTTTTTGTATCTATTTTTAATGACAAAATGCTTATGTTTATTGTGGTATACTAACTTTGTATTATTAACTAAAAATAAATCAAGGAGGGTGGACACCTATGAGTCTACAAAGAATTAGAAACAATAAGGGTTTCACAATCATCGAATTGCTTATCGTGATTGTTGTTATCGGTATATTGGCAGCCCTAGTGCTAACAGCTTATGGAAATATCCAGCAGCGAGCACGAGATACAGAAGGCCAAACAGATATTGCTGAAATTAGTAAGCAGTTGGAGCTGCAGTATATTAATGATGGAACGTTTAATGGCAGGTACCCTTTTGACATCGCAACAGTTAAAACATCTCTTGCTGGTAAAGTACCTACGGAAACTTTTGACAGCCCTCGGAACACGACTCATCCGTATGTGTACACCGCAACACTTGCAGATGGCACCACGGCATGTACAGCTGTTAACGCTGCACAGTGTGCGAAGTACACGCTGTCATATCCTCTTGAAGGTAAGACTGGAAACTTTACCAAGAAAAGCTCTAACTAGTTTTAGGTTAGTCTGATCTTTTAAAAAACCGGCCTTAAGCAAGCCGGTTTTTTTGTTCTCGAGAATATCGACTAGTTTTCGAATAAACAAACTAAGCTGAGATTGCAGGACGATGTGATAATTCTGCTATACTAACCATAAGCATGAGTAACAGAGAAAGCACCCCTGAATCTGGTTTCACCTTGGTCGATGTTATCGTCGGCATTAGTGTACTCGGACTCGTGCTTGGCTCGCTCGTAACCGCTTTAATCAACCTCAACACAGCCAATGTTCGGGCTGAAAACGTAAATAATAGTTATGGAATTCTAAAGATTGCATCTGATAATATAAACGCTCAGGATTATGATGTTATAGCTAAAAAGGCTGATGATGGCACGGTAGATAATGGTCCGGCCTTCCTAAGCGTCGAATGGCTGGCGCTGGTTTATTACTCTACATACAATAGTATCAACACCCCCTTAATAAAGACTACCTACAAGCGAGTGGAGCCTACAACCAATACACCTGACTCAACATCTGATCTCATCAAGGTTGACTTCACCGTCAACTACACTGCACTCGGGGCCCAGAGGACAATAAAAGACTCAATTTATATATCGCCTTACGCCGGAGGCGACGCAAGCATTGGTGATGAATTGTAAGATATGATGATCAGAGATAAATACAACATGGACCAACGTGGTTTCACCCTAGTCGAGCTGATGATTGTAACGGTTTTATCTTCTCTTGCCCTGATTGCTATGTCAAGCTTTTTTGTTGCCTACTATCGGGACACGCTAACCGCCCAGGAAAACGTACGGCTAAACAGTAATTTTAGTCTTGAAGCACAGATAGTCTCACTTGACATCAGGACAGCTGAGGAAATGCACTTGAGGGATCCAACAACTAAAGTTTCGACGAATGCGCTCAAGCACCCTCAAGCAAACGACTGGACCTACAATTATCCAGCGAGGCCCAACGGCTCGGATCCAGGTCTTGCGGTTGTGACCTATGACGTAGCCCTAAACAATACTCCAGGCACTACGGCCTTACCATTGTTTATGTTTGCGCTAACAACCTATAGCATCAATAACAACGGTGATCCAATCATTAATCCCGCAACAGACTATCCATACATCGACGTTATTATCTACTATATGCTTGATGGATCGATATACCGTCGAACGATTGCAAACACAGCTGCGGGGAGCTCTAGCAAACGTCGTACAACCTGCCGAAACTTAACCAGCTGCGGTCCTCAAGACGCACTAATTGTCGAGGATGGCATCGTTTGGATGTACCAAGCAGTCTTTTTTCAGCATGACCTTAAGCACAGCCCACCTGATGAATACTACTACCGACAAATAAACTCCACTCTACTGGTTATGCTCAGGGAGAATGATTTTTTTAATACAACTTTCCAGCACGCAGATGTCTTTAGTGCCCGTATTGGTGGAGCGGCATTATGAAATCAAATAATAGCCAAGGTATTGTTCTGCCGACAGTCCTCGTGAGCTTACTGGTTCTCGTTGCCACTTTGATAACTGTTATTGGCTATAGTCAACGAGGACTCGAGTTTGTCGTCCGTAGAGGCTTCAATGACCGTGCTCAGCGAGCTGCTGTCAGCGGTGTACAATACGTGAATTATCTTGTGTCAAATCGCTATAGTAACCTTTCTGTATCAGACTGCCCACCAATAAAACCGTAAAATGCCCGATAAAAGTGACTGGCAAAGCCTACCGTAGCGTCGACGCAACAGTGCCCTACGCTACCCATACGATTGATGCCGTCCTAGAAAAAGGAAGTTTCAAGTATGCTGATGCCTTTGCCGGCAATGCCGGTATAATTTTCAAGCCATCAAATCAAGTATCAGGAAATCTATACACCTCAGGAGTTTTGCAATTTTATAATGGTGTTTTTTGGAGTGATGATGGCATAAAGAATTTTACTGTTGCCGGCACAACGCCACTACCTTCGGCCGATTATGTACTACAAGGTCCAGGCTCACTTGATAGATGTAGTGTTGACTTCCGGCATAACGAGACGGCTTTTTATAACAGCGCAAGCTCAACTTTTAAAACTAAAGGTGCTATCTGTAGGAAAAAGGATTGGGGTGCATCTGCTATCCCTCAAAGTTACCTAGAGCCACACTACCCGGATAATCCGAACATACCGATCTATCGTATGCCACAAATCAATCGTTATTTTGTCATACAAAAAGCCCATGACGGTGGCAACAGGGCCTGCTCGACACTGTATTCACTGGCAAACAATGCAACCATTCCACCAGGTTACTATTTCGAAAACCCTCCTATTGCCGGTCCGTCACCCGATAGTTGCAATAATGTCAGTTTAACTTCTGGTCGCAACTATACGGTCAATGGAGCAAATGGACCTATCTATATCAACGGAACACTTAACCTAAACAACAATCAAATCACCAATAGCTCGGCCACCAATCCGATGATAATTTACGTTCGCGGGCAGATAAGTGTGGTCGGAAACACTCGGTTTGGTGGTGGGCCAATTATTTTTGTTGCCGACGGTAGAGAGCCAAACACTTTCTTTGGCTGGCAACGAGATGGCATAAACTTGAGGCAAAACAACGAACTTCGAAGTAACACCGCACTACCACCAAATGTCGCGTTTATGTCACCATATAGCACGATTAACATTGAACCGGCCGGTGGAAACTCGCAGTACGGACCAATAGTTGCCCGGAAAATTCGGATTTATGCACCCGGCCCACGGGTTCAATTTAACACATCAGCATTCACAAACATTAATGACAGCATCCCTTTTGCTTGGAAAGTAACAGAGCAGCACCGATCCTATTGATATTATGCGCTCACTGATATAGTGTTTTTTATTGCTCGGAAAACGGATTAGGGGAATGGTCTGCCTTGTCTGAAAAACTGGGTTCATAGATAATTTTACTTTCAATTTCTGCGATCTCTTCTTTGTCAAATTTAATCATTTTTTGTGATGCGCTATAATCGACATTTTCAGACTTACTGACACCAAGAACCAGTATCAACGGGTAACTAAACAAGCCGAGAATTAATAGACTAATAACAATAATTTTTGAGCTATCAAGCGCTTGAATTATTGTCTTCTTGCTTATCTTTGACTTGGCGTTTTTGAGCTTGTCCATTTTACTTCTCATCCTTAGTTGGCGGTGGTGGTAATCCACTAGCAGGTGTCACTGCCTTTGGGGCTCCTTCAGGAGTGACGAGAAACGCTTCGACATCAACCGAAAAAGATACTCTTGTTGCTAAACTATCGAGTGGTGTTACCTGTATGCTGGTCACCCGAAATGGGCGGCGGAAATCTTTAATGTTATTTAAAAAACCAACAAAATCAGAATACGTGACATCGCCGTTGGATATAGTTGTTGTCATCACCGAAGCTCCACTAATTTCGCTTGCTGTTGTCAGTGAGCTGGCGCTTGGACCACCTGTACCCCCCGCATCTGCAGCACTTGTACCACCTTGAAAACTAAACCCAGTCATTGAAATGTTTGATCTTTCTCCAATATACTTTAACTGTTCAATCACCACCGATTGATCTTTAGTCTTTGGCAGTACCTTATCAATATCACCGAGCGATGACTGAAGTGTTGTATATTGGGTTTCACTAACGGCAAATAATTGCAAGTCAGTGCTCAAAGCACTAAGTTCTGTTTCTTTCTTATCAATTGAAGTCAGTGTTTTACCAAGAGTATCGACTGCAAAATAATAAATAAATCCAGTTCCACCAACTGTCAAAAACATAATTATCAACATAACGTAAAACATCCGCTTGCTACTCATGATGCTTTACCTTCTTCGTAGGTGGCGACTAATTCTATTATGTAGTTATCGTCCTGACCCTTCTTGGTGCTAATAATATCAACAAAAGAAAATCGCTCACTTTCTTCTAACGTAATTCGGGACTCCAGTCCACCTTTTTCGGTCTGACTTATTAAAGTTATATTTAATGGCTGAGTCTCATCGCCATTAAGAGCCAGGCCATCAATCCGAACACCTGGTCGAAGCGTCTTACCAATGTCAGCCATAATGATAGAAAAATCTGGGCTCGCTTTATAAATCTCATTAACTTTTTTTATAGTAGCTTGGTATTCTTTGATTTCTTTTAGCTTTTTTTCATTATTCGCGATCAGCATTTTCTTTTCAGCTGCTTTTTCTTCGACAACAGACAGCTGTTGATTAGCGTAAAGGTTAATACCAAAGACTCCAGCCACTAAAACGGATGCAACTAGCACTGTGAATGCTACAAAGCCGACTAGACGACGGTTGTACTTAGCATAGAGAACGGCTTTTTTCTGGTATTGTGGGAGTAGATTAATCATGTTTCTTCTCCAATCCAGCTAGAGCAGATCCAATTGCTGTCGTGAAAAGTGGTCGCTCAAGTGCGTGTGGTGACTGCAGGCCATTTGGTTGAATCAGTCGCCAAGGGTCATATAGCGTAATAGCTAGCTTAGTTTGTTCTGCAATGTAGTCTGGAAACCCGGGAAAGCTTGAACCGCCACCGACGACTATAATATCCTTAATAATAAGGTTGCTGCGTAGTCGATAATAGCGCACTATCTTGTTTATCTCTCCGATTAGCGGAGATAATACTACATCGATCGGAACTTTTATTTGCTGATAATACTTACTGTCCTGCTTGATACCATATTTGGTTTTAACCATAAATGCTTGACGTCTAGTTATCTTCAAAGTTTTGGCAATTGCTATCGTGATGTCGTCACTTCCATTAACCGCCGTGGCAGTCACCCGAATTGTCTTATCGTAAATACTGAGATCAGCCTGATGAGAGCCCATATCTAGGATTAAAACTGGCCGATCAAGTTTATAGTCATGGTTAACCGCTCGTGCAATTGCCGACATACTCGGTTCAACCAAGATTGGGTCAAGATCGAGTAGCTCAAATAAACGCAGATACGAATCAACGATTTTTTGAGAAATTGCTACAGTCAAAACCTCGTATATACCAGTCCCATGATCAGTATTAGTTACTTCGTAATCAAGATACAATTCCGCCATTGGTAACGGTACACTTTGTTCAATCTCAAACTTGACTGCATCATCGAGCTCAGATTCTTTAACATCAGGTATTTCTATCGTACGAACGAATGATTGTGAAATCGGAATCGTTACGGCGATTGACTTAGTGGCAACGTAGCCAGTCATTTGCTTAGAAATTAGTTTATAGATAGACTCGGCAACCGTAGAAGGTTTTACGATAATACCGGCTTCAACAGCACTACTATCGAACACCCCTACCCCGTAACCAAGCAGCAGGGGATTCGAAGCATTGGCAGTATCAGTAAGCAGGTTGACGACCTTAACAGTACCAAAACCGATGTCGATACCGAAGATCGGTACATTTTTATAGAATAATTGTTCTGCCATTAATCAGCCTTATATTTTCCCACTCTTTTAACCTTTACCAGTATAGAGCTCCTTGAACTAATCTACAACTAGCTATTATAAGCAAAACTTAGTAACCATAGACTAAAACTACTCTTGGGTCACAACCCCAAAATTACCAAATTGCTCGATATAGCGCTCATGAGCTTCTAGAATTTGTCGGCCACCTATGTCGGCCTTGTCGGCACTAGTAAAAATGAAATTAGCTGCTTCGCCAGCAGTTTCGACAGTTATCGTCCCATAGTCGAAAAGCTCATCGAGCACACCCTCTTGGTTAATATGTACATCTTGGATCTTACTAAGGTTAACCTGGCTAATATTAGTACCAAAAATTGAATTTTGTTGAAGGATATAAAAATTCTGATTGGTAATTACCATTTGATTTTGTCGATAAGTATTGATAGCCGTTGCACTGAAAACAACTGCACCAATTATCAATAACAGGAAAAATGCATAAACAACATAAACGGACAGATACTCAGAGACCGATGGTTCGTTGGCTGCTACGATAACCAGCATAGTCATGAAAACAAGCTCTATAGCAATGGTAGTAGCAACAATTGCAACAACGCCGATCCAATGCTTGCGTATAGCATATTCGATGGTTTCATTTGGGTCGATGGCAATTAAGTTCTCAATTTTTCTCATCAACAAATCCTCATACAATTCTAACTATACCAGACTTAAAGAAACTAGATACTACTAAGCTAATAGAGAGAACTTTGCTGGTTTTCTTTCGGAGGATTTTTTCCGATATGTAAGTAGCTTTTATGGGTGGCTTTTCGACCACGAGGCGTGCGCACTAAGAAACCTGCTTGTATTAGGTATGGTTCGAGGAAGTCTTCTATCGTTGCCACTTCATCACCAGTTAGCGCGGCAAGAGTCGACAGCCCAACTGGGCCACCGTGATGACTTTCGATAATCGCCGTAAGCACTCTACGATCTGCTGGATCGAGCCCAGCATGGTCGATTTCTAGTAGCTCGAGCGCTCCCTTCGCAACCGACTGGTCAATCTTGCCCTGTCCATGAATCTGGGCAAAATCACGCACTCGCTTAAGCAAACGGTTAGCAATTCGCGGCGTTAGTCTGGCACGAGTAGAGATAAGATCAGCTGACAGTTTATCAACTTCTACTTCTAAAATCTGTGCTGAGCGATGAATAATCTGACTAATTTCATCTTCAGTATAGAACTCCAGGCGGTGTAAATGACCAAAACGATCACGCAATGGCGCCGCTAATGCACCAGTACGAGTAGTCGCACCGATTATTGTAAACTGAGGCAGATCAAGCCGTAGACTCTTAGCGCTCGGGCCTTTGCCAAGCATAATGTCGAGCTTGAAATCCTCCATAGCCGAGTACAAAACTTCTTCAACGCTGCGGTTCAACCGATGAATCTCGTCAATAAACAAGATATCGCCATCTTGAAGATTGGTTAACAGGCTGGCTAGATCAGCTGCTCGACCAACGGCTGGCCCTGAAGTCACCCGTATCTGTGCGCCCATTTCATGGGCGATTACATTTGCCATAGTAGTTTTACCAAGTCCCGGCGGACCATACAACAGCACATGGTCAATTGGTTCTTCGCGCTGTTTGGCGGCTGCGATCGCTAATTTAAGGTTTTTTTTCAAACGCTCTTGACCGATATAATTAGCAAAATCATTTGGACGTAGTTTGTTTTCAAATTGCTGCTCTTCTTGTATTTCGTCACCCTGTGAGTTCGCGGTATTTACGATTCTTTCAACAGCCACAATTATTTCTTCTTCCGATTGATCAAAATCTCTGAAACCTCGATGTTTTTTGGTAAATCAAGCAACTGTTTAATCAGAAGAGCTAAATCTCTTGGTTTCATCCAGTCCGTGCCGTCTTTGGTTGGGTCATGATTAGTTGCTTTGACGAACAGGCCAGTATCGAAGCCTCCTGGACAAAAACTAATCACTCGGTTAGCTAAATCTTTAAATTCCGCTTGCAGACTTTCGCTAAATCCTCGAACAGCCCATTTGCTGGCCCCATAGACGGCCAGATCAATACTACCAACAAAGCCAATTCTTGATGAAATATTGACGATGTCGGTCTCATCTCGCTTGATTGTATCAATCAGCTCAGATGTCAACATAATCTGTGAATTAAGATTCGACTCCATCGTTCGCTTGATTTCATCTTCGGTTATTTTGCCTAGTGGCTGTTTAGAGAAAACACCTGCGTTATTAATCAATACCTCAAGTGGCTCATCAATTTCTTCAATACTCTGAACAGCCTGCTTAATCGCCTGGCTCTCACGTAGGTTATGCAAAAAGTTATAATCGGCTTGGTCATTTTTTGTGCGAGAGACATTAACTACCGTTTTACCGCTAGCTTTGAAGAGATTAATAAGCTCCTTCCCGAGACCATCACTACCGCCAGTAATCACAATCATTTAAAACTTCCCTCCACGGAGTGCTTGCTTAATTCTATCTTCAGTCGACAGCTCTTTATCGACTGGGCGCAAAGCTTCTTCGGCATCGGCTTCAGAATAACCAAGACTAACAAGCGCCTGCATTGCTTCGTCTCGCCCTCCGAGGCCAGAGCGCGTGACTACGCCTTCGGCAGCTTCGCTCGGTATTATATCGACTTTATCGCGTAGTTCTACTACTATTTGCTCAGCAGCTCGTTTGCCAACCCCCTTGGCTCGTTTTAAATGAGCGACATCACCGCCAGCAATTGCAACTCGTAGTCCTTGATCAGTGTCAGTATCTAATAAAGCCAGTGCAACCTTTGGGCCAACATTTTTAACGCTAATAAGCTGCTCAAATAACTGCTTAGTATTAGCATTAGAAAATCCATAAAGATCATACATATCTTCTTTGATATTCTCAAAAATAAGCACCGAAACTTGCTCGTCGAGCGCTAGATTCATGAGATCTGTTTGGCTCATTATCACACCATAGCCAACACCGCTGCAATCGATAATCACCTGTCGATTCTGTGCTTCAACTAGCTTACCTGTTAATGAGTAAATCATATCCTCTTATTATAACAGGTAGGCCAGGGGCATCACTCGACAAAAATATTTCGCATAACACCTCTAGTCGTGGTATACTATTTCATCAGACAACAGATGTAAGGGAGAAAAAAATGTCAGACATGAAGCTAAGCGCTAAGAAACGAACCGAGAAAGGCAGCGTTGCCCGTACTGAGCAAGAGATGCCAGCCGTAGTTTACGGTAAGAACCAGGAAGCGATTTCACTAACAATTGTCAGAGGTGATTTTCAAAGACTTTTCGATCGCGCAAGCGCAAGTACAATCGTTGAACTTAGTGTTGAAGGTGAAAAAGAACCTCTAGAAGTGCTTGTTCACGAAGTCCAAGTTGATGCTGCGAAAAATGAAATGATTCATGTCGACTTCTATGCTGTCGTTAAAGGTCAAGCGCTCGTGACTGAAGTTTCACTTAACCTTGTTGGTGAAGCTCCAGGTGCTCGAGAAAACCTACTCGTTACTGTTCGCGATATTATAGAAATCTCTGCTAAACCAAAAGATTTACCTAGTAAGATTGACGTCGACATCTCTGGATTGAAAGAAGTTGGTGATCAAATTATGATTAGCGACATAAAACTACCAAAGGGTGTTGAGCTGACTAACACCGAAGAAGACTTCTTAGTCGAACCAGTAGTTAAAATCGACTACCAGCGTGAAGAGGAAGCAGAAGCAGAAGTAAGCGAAGAAGTGTCAGCTGATGATATTCCAACTACCGAGCAAAGCGAAAAAGCTGCCGACGAAACTGATAAAGAAAAGAAATAAGCATAGCTTTATCTACTGGGGCTAGTTCCCAGTAGATTCTGAGCATGTGTTAATGCTGCCGCTAAACCATCGGCCGCATCATCTGGACTTGGTCGTTTCTCTAGACCGAGTTGAATTTTGACCATTTCTTGAACTTGAGCTTTGGTGGCTTTTCCATAGCCAGTCAGGGCTTGCTTAATCTGGAGTGGCGTATACTCCGTTATTTTACAGCCTTGTTGCTGGCTAGCAAGCATAAGGACACCCCGAGCATGACTAACGCTGATTGCCGTTGTGACATTACGTGCAAAAAACAGTTTTTCAATCGAAACAGCATCGGGTTTATACTCAGCTAGTAATCCAGAAATATTGTCATAAATTTCAGCGAGTCTTATTTCAAGTGGCGTATAAGGTTTGGTTGAGATGACGCCTGCATCTAGAAAATGTGGATCGCCCTTTTTCAGCTCGATGACACCG
>CAZUNB010000010.1:0-19793 GCA_964622235.1 uncultured Candidatus Saccharibacteria bacterium
CTATTTTTGGATCAACATTTCCGATAATCCCAATGGTTATCCCACCGAGCAAAACGCTATATAAAATACTTCTTTTCGGTTCATCCTGCCCGTCAATGTGTCTGCTGGCAGGGATTGCCGTAATAGCAGCCTCGTTGATTTCATACTCACCCGGCGTATTAACTACAAATTGATTATCCCCGAAAGTCACGTCCTCAGCAGCTACTTGATCAGTGCAGAGAACCACCTCGGCACTAATCTTTTTCGGTTTGAGCCCAAACTGTGACCAGAACGGATCAATGAGCAAACTACCTTTTCTATGACTTAGCTCGATTACACCGCCACCGTAATATTTTATTTCCATGCCTTAACTCCTCAAATTACTTATTGTCTCTTGAAAGTTCATCTACTACCACTGACTTTTTCGCATCTTCGACAGTTAGGATGAATCGATCATTCAGGTCGCGCCGATACTGATACTCATCATGAGACAGGACGGAATAGTTGAGTTCATTGCCCTTCTCCTTCTCGAGTTCAGCCACTAGTTTCTTCAATTTAGCGTCAGTTACATCTCCAACCACAAACAAATCAACTGGAGCAGCATCTTCACGGACAAAGAATCCCATCAGGTAAAGTAATTTAACATCACCCAGGTTACGATAGCGTTGCTGCTGTGTATTCATCTCTTCAGTTACCTCACTTTTAGCACTAGTAAAGATACTACCGAGTGCCTTAGCGTGCTGGTACTTTTCATTCAGTTGATAATAGAGTTTATTGTCGCTATTTTCCGAGCTAATAATCCCAACATTTAGTAAATTAGACAACTCACGACGCACCGAATTAATCTGCTCATCGATAGTTCGAGTAATCTCACGAACAAAGTAGGGTCGCCCAGGATTATTATAGAAAAGATGCAAGAGCTTTACTCGTGTCTTTGAACCAAATAGTTGATCAATCATTTTTATATTTCCACTTATTCTACAATCTAGTATACCAGCTAGTGAACAATTATTGTAGACTTAAGGAAACCGAGATAGCTACCGCGACAATTCTACTGATTGTCTATGGAGTTCGTTCTCAATCGAATCATCTATCGGCAAAAAATCTGTGTTCGGGTACTTTCGATCGAGTGCTGTTTGAAGTAAGAAGTCGGCTACTGCTGGGTTTCGGGGTAACAGTGGCCCGTGGAGATAGCTACCTATTACATTTTTGGTTATCGCGCCTTCCGTCGTGTCCTCCAAATTATTGCCATAGAGCTTCTTGGTGCGACCAAAAGGCTGTTGCCCTGCCTGAAGGTCTGTTTGGCCACTGTGATTCTCAAAACCAGTAATTGTTCCAAATTTTGTCTCAACCGTTATGTTACCAATATTTCTCTTATCGCCACCAGTAGTGGCACAATCAAAGATACCGATTCCTTCTAGTTTTTCTTGCTGGTTAGTAACGAACCAATTACCAAAAAGCTGAAAGGACCCGCAGATTACCAGCATTGGGAGGCCGTCTTGCGCTGCAGTCCGAAATTCTGCACCCATTCGGGGTATCATTTTTGAAACGTCAATTTGACCGCTGTCCTGACCACCGCCACCAACAATAAGATCAATATCAGAAATACTAGAGGTCAGACTTCCGATTTCAATAACGTCAGAAGTGATGCCGCGCCACGCCAATCGTTTCTGCAATGTTACAATATTGCCCTGGTCTCCATAAATATTGAGCTGTTTTGGAAATAATTGTCCGATAATAATTTTTCTGGTCATTTTACTTTGCCTCTTTCTTCAGTGTGTCACGAGCTTCAAGCATAGCGGTGTAAGTTGCTACTATAGTAAGCTTTAGGTCCTTTCTTTTAGCCTCAAGAAAAGCCATAATAGCCTCCTCTACCCCAGCATCAGTGTACTCTGTCTTAATATCTGCATAGCGAAGCCGTAGCTGCATATCTAGACCTCGGCTCCCGCCTGTGAAAAAATCACTCCTTAAATTGCCTAGACGATACAAGTCTACGTCCCAAAGCCAAGAAACATCCCTACCATCTGCTAACTTATCATTAATTAGAAAAAGAATCGGCTGATCGTGCATCAGCAGATTAGAAATCACCTGATTAAAACCGGTTGGATTCTTGACTAGCTGTATTGAGATATTTCTACCTTTATACTGCAACGTTTCTCCTCGACCAAAAAGTGGCTCTACTTCTGCTAGAGCAGCTTTTGCGGTCTCCGAGTTTACACCAGCTTCATTTGCCAAAGAGTAAGCTGCAAGAACATTAAGTGCATTGTAAGCACCAAGTAATTTGGTAGAGAGCTCTACTGACGACTTTTTGTGTTCAATAATCATATGCTGTACATTTTCTATTTGTTGTATTTTTATCAACGTATAATCACTACCCTCATCTGTCAATTCTGTTTGTGACTTGTCGAGTGGCAAAGCCTCGTAGTACTTTTTATCAACACTAAATGTAACGATATCTAGTGCAGGCAACTCTGCAATGTCGCGGAGTGAAGGGTCGCGACCATAGTATATTATTTTTTTGGCATGAACGCAGGCTTCAATTACTTTCTTAGCGGCACCATCAAGCTCACCATAACGATCTAGTTGGTCGCGGTAGATATTAGTTACGACTAAAAATTCTGGTTTAAATAATGCTGTAATCTCAGCTACATAGCCCTCATCGACTTCAATCACGAGCCAGTCTTTCCTTAACTTACCACTAAGAGTCAAGTCATCCAATAGGCTCGAGATTATCCCCCTTGGCATGTTGCTTCCAGATCGATTAGTAGCAACCGAATAATTAGCTTTTTTTAGTATCTCCACGATAAGTTTCGTAGTGGTGGTTTTACCATTTGTTCCAGTAACAACTATTGTTTTGGGATTTCTGGCTGCAACGCTAGCAAGAAAAGATGGGAATATTTTATCGACCATTTTACCCGGAAAGGCCGTCGCTCTGGAGCCTCTCAAGCGAACAACCTTAGCAGTTATGCGTCCAAAAATAATCGGCAAGCTAATCATATAACCTTATTATACGGTACTATTAACAAAATCTTCGATCAAGTCTTCAGCTTGCTTCTTATTACACCAATAGACGTCTTTATTTTTTCGAAACCATGTCCGTTGGCGTTTAGCTAATTTCATGCAATTCTGGGTGATTTTCTTCGCCACTTCTTGCTCTGATATTACTGGATAATCACGCCACTCTGTATAGCCTATACCTTTCATTGCTTCAACACCCCAGCCGTATTCTTTTGCTAGATTTTCTACTTCAACTCCTAGCCCGTGCTGAATCATTTGCTTGGTTCGCATGAGAAGTCGTTGCTCCAGCATATCTCTATCCTGGTTTAGCGCCAGGTAAAGAGTTTCTGGACGAAGATTTAGTGCAGATAGCGGCTTTCGTCCATTATTCTCGATTGCTCGAACAACTCGTCGTTTATTCTGTCCATCAACATTAGTTAAATCGATCTGTTTATTATCAGCTATTCGGTGTAATTCTGACAATGATTTGTTATCAAGTTCTTTACGATAGACCTTATCAGTGTTATCTAAAAATGAATATGAGTAGACGACACTATCTGTATATAGCCCTGTTCCACCAACGATGATTGGTAGTTTGCCCTGCCCTTGAATCTCCGCAATAGCTTTAATCGTAATCTGCTGATATGCGGCAGCACTGAAATCCTGGTCAACGTCGACTACATCTATTCCATAGTGGTTGATCTCAGACTGTTCAGATACTGTTGGCTTGGCGGTGCCGATATCCATTTTTCGTCTAATTGCCCAGGAGTCTGCAGAGATAATACTTCCGTTATAGTTTCTGGCCACCTCCATGGCTAAACTTGATTTACCTGACCCAGTTTCGCCACCAATCACTACCAGTTTGCCTGATAACCACCGAGGCATCCCTTTAACGAAATATGAGCTACTGACTCGATTATTGGCTACTTTAACATTTTCCTCTGCCAGTGCCTCTGCCTGGCGAGAGACTCCGCCGGGGAAACCTTCAGCCAATCGGCCGTCGGCATGAATCACTCGATGCCATGGCAGCTTGCTATCACCGAAGTGAGCTAGTTGTCCAACTTGTCGCGATAAGCTAGCGTTGCCGGACAACGCAGCCAAACCACCGTAACTTATGACACTACCAGCGGGAATGTGATACATGAACCAATTTACTCTTTTTGAAAACTCATCCATTTTCACTGAAATTAAAACTCTCTGTTGTCTGTAATCTGCTTAATTGTCTCAGCGAAATCTTCGAAACTATAAGACCCTTTGCTAAGTGAGATATCAGCCCGTAAACGAGGTGAAACTTCTCCCGATTTAGCTTCTTTGTCGCCAATTATCAATGTAATTGGGACTTTCAAACTAGCTGCTTTTTTAATCTTTTTACTAACACTATCATCAGTTTCGTCAATCATAAAACGGATTGATTTTTTTTGTAGTATTGAAGTAATTTTATCAACATTTTCTCTAACCTTACTACTGTCGTTTACAGGTGCAATTCTTATTTGTTCTGGGGACAACCAAATCGGAAAATTGCCGGCTGTATGTTCTATGTAGGCAGAAAGAAATCGCTCGATAGATCCCATCATAGCGAAATGTATCATAACGGGGGTCTTTTCTTGTCCGTCTTTGTCTGCATACTTAAGGCCAAACCTTTGAGGCTGCACGAAATCAAGCTGAGGAGTCGCGAGTTGCCATTCCCGCCCAAGCGCATCCATAGCCATAAAATCAATCTTTGGCCCATAAAAAGCTGCCTCGCCCTTTTCTTCATAGTACTCTAAGCCTGCATCTTCAATGATTTCCTTTAATATAGTTTGCGCATCATTCCATAGCAACCGTTCGCCCAAATATGAGTCTGAGTCATCACGAAAAGAAAGACGAACCTTCAAGGGCAACCCTAGCTCCTTATAGAACTCAATCACATTGTTAACTAATGAACTTATTACATCTTTTATGTGGTCTGGCGCGCAAAATGCATGGCTATCATCTTGAGTGACCGCTCTCACCCTGGCTAGTCCGAGCAACTCGCCTGCCTTTTCATCTCGATATACTGTAGTTGTTTCCATATATTTAATCGGAAGATCTTTATAACTACGAGGGTTTGCAGCATAAATCTGTTGATGATGCGGACAGTTCATAGGCTTCATAACTAGCTCATCACTAGACTCTTGGCTAGTGACTGTTAGCCACTCATCACCGAACTTCTCCCAATGTCCAGAAATCTCATATAACTCTTTTTTTGCAATATTTGGAGTCCAAACTTTTTCGAATCCGATTCTTTTTCTTAAAAGTTGAGAATAATCATTTAATAACTCCCTTAGTACAGTTCCACGGGGACTAAATAACGGCAATCCGGCACCAACATGCTGAGAGATTGTAAATAAATCTAACTCCTTACCGAGCTTTCGATGATCACGTTTTTTGGCTTCTTCTAACATCTGTAAATGATTATTAAGCTCCTCCTTAGTAGCAAATGCTACACCATAGAGTCTTTGCATCTGAGGGTTGCCTTCTTTACCGCGCCAGTATGCACCTGCGACACGCATTAGCTTAAAAGCACCGACTTTTCCAGTATTCTCAACATGCGGGCCACGACAGAGGTCAGTGAAATCACCGTTGGTGTAAAAAGACACTTGTTCGACCGCAGAACTACCATCCGAAATCGTGCCAAGCTCATCGCTATCTAGGTCTTTTGCTACGGTAGTGCCTGAGCGCTTCAGGTCATTCAGTAATTCTGTTTTATAAGGTTGGTTTGCTGCTTCTGCCCACACTAGTGCTTCGTCGATATCTTTTTCTGATCGAACAAATTCCTGCTTCTGATTGATTATTGTTCGCATCTCTTTTTCGATCTGTTTGAAATCTTCAGCCGAAATATTAACATCGGCAATGTCTATATCATAATAAAAGCCATTTTCAACTACTGGCCCAACACCGAGCTTCGCTTGTGGCCACAAGGTCGTTATTGCAGTCGCCATGATGTGCGCAAGGCTGTGACGCATTGCGTAAAGTTGGTCATTGATTTGATCTGCCATAAAATTCCCTTCTGGCTAATTTATAAAATAAAAAACACGCTCCATAACATCGTTACTTCGCGCGCTTCGGTTCTCTTTACGTGTGTTAGAGAAGGTTCCACCTTAGCATTTACTGTTATCGCATTCATTTTGGCCTGTCTGCAATCGCTCCTAGCCTGCTCGGTAGTTGGTGAGACTACTTCTTTGCAGAATAATTATACCATATACGAAAATATAAAAACTTGGTATAATCTCATCTTGCGGGCAGTTAGCTCAGTTGGCTAGAGCGCCTCATTGACGTTGAGGAGGTCACAGGTTCGAGTCCTGTACCGCCCACCAAATAAACAACGGCCAATACGGTCGTTTTTTATTTGGGTACTTTCCTAGATATTCTTTTATATAATACTATTTACTTTTAATCTTATTTATGCTAATATTAATAAACTCAAAATGAGGAAGTTATTATGAACCAAAATAAGCTAGCCAAGCTGCCACTTTTTTACGAAGAAAGCTAATTTTAGCATTCAAAGTTAAACTGCCTTATGTGATTAGTGGAAAATACTCTATAATCGGCAATTTGTTAAGAAATGTGATGAGAGGCGATGAAACGCAACGTTATTCGGACAATTGGCAGACTCATAGACGAAAAGATTGACACGAACTAGTGTTTAGATTTTTGTTTAAAACTGAGACCAATGACTAAACTAATAAGGATGATCCCTATTAGAATCAAAACTATAACTGATGTCAGTGATGAGTAGTATATCGTTGTTAACGATACAATAAAAGTAGCCATAACCAGTATTGCAACTACTCCTGGATGAGGCAATCCATTGTCTAATAACCGGTAGTGCACATGGCGCCTATCTGCAGAGAATGGTGACTTTTTACTGAGTAAGCGAAGTGAAAAAGCAAACATCATATCGATGACCACAATCGACAAGACGACACTAGCTACAGCGAGCTTGGAATTAGCATAAATAGGTAGCACCGCCAACATTAAACCGATGAAATAAGCTCCAGCATCACCAAGAAAAATCTTAGCTGGGAACAGGTTGAAAGGTAAGAATCCAATCAATGACCCAAGTAAAATGGCGGCCAACATTATGATCTGAACCGATCCAAAGCCAACCAACCCGATAAAAATAAGTGTCATCATCCCAACCGATGAAACGCCAACAGCCAATCCGTCTAGACCGTCGGATAGGTTTATAGCGTTCATAATAGCCACAATCCATACCACCGTCACCAAATTAGCCAAAGGAATAATATTAAAGTCTAAGGCTAAGAAGCTTATGGGTATCTTCCAGGCGTCAAGACGAATTAGCTCTTGAGTTAAAGGATTAGAGACCTCAACGATACCGATACCGCCAGCTAGAACCATGACGGCGGCGAGGAACTGAACTCCAAGCTTGATGAACGGAGAAATATCTTTCAAATCGTCGAGTAAACCCATAACAAATATTAAGCTACCAGCGACGAAGAGTGCAATCAGTGGGCGGTTGAAATCCAGCACAAAAGCTCCAACCAATAGACTACTTACAACAACTGCTACACCACCAATTTTAGGTGTTGGTAAAAGGTGACGTTTACGATCATTCGTCGGCTGATCATATAGTTTTTTATAACGAGCAAAAGCGAGCACTAACAGACTGAGTGCGAATGAAAGGATGCAAGCTACTAGAAAACTATATGCGTAGTTCTTTATCATTTGACTGCTTTTTCGGTTACATCAAACTCACCCATGTACTTACCTAGGAAAAGTCTAACTTGCGAGTACATAACCGCCAACATTCCGAAAGCTAGAGAGCTAATCGGCAAAATAACCCACTGTAAAACTGTGGCAATAGATCGAGCGGCACCGTATCGAATTGGACGAGGTGGCAACGACAGCAATGTCAGCAACATAGCCACAACCAAACCAAGAGTTGCAACTGTTTGCAAACGACTGATGATAATTGGCAACTGGTGAACAAGAATACTTTGGTTGGCCTGATCGCTCAGTAAAAGTGGTAGCCACGCACTAAAAGCTAGTATCGGTGCGGCGGTTGCCCACGTAAAATGGCTTTCAACTAAACGGACTGTTTTGGCAGTTTTATCGAAGAAACCAATTTTCTTTGCACGCCATGACATTGTAATTACATACGGGATGTCCGAACAGCCATACGCCCAGCGACGAATTTGTTTAAATTGTGCAACCACCGTTCTTTTCAGATTCTTACCAAGTACTGCATCCTGGTAAATCGGTGAATAAATCTGCGTTACTTCATAGTCTCCATCAAGCGCAAAGTATGATCGCCAAAACTGATGTCCATCCTCAACCACAGTTCTAACCGACCAAAAATTAGTTCGCTTTAGACTATATAGGCTCTGGGAGTGAGCTGAAAAATTTCTCAAAAGATGCGGCCGAACTGAAACCACAAAATTCCAAAACGAATTACCGACCGCAATTAAACGCATAATAGTCGGAACATCCCAGATATTATTGTTAAATATTGCAGTTGGCTGGAATGCGGTATTGTGCGGATGATCAGAGACTAGAAACATGAACGTAGCATTCGATAGATAGTTCCTACTAGGACGATTATCGGCGTCTAGCGTGGTAACAAGTACACTTTTTAGGTCTATCGAGTGTTTTTCCATGTATCTTTCTAGTTTATTGCCAGTCCACGTCAAATTCGGGCCCTTACCTTTCACCTCATTTTCGATATCTTCAGGATGGCCATAACGAACTACGTCTTTAAAGTGCGTTCGGTATTTCTCGGTTAGCCGCTCTATCATTTGCTCAACTTCAGGCCCGCCACGGAGCTCATAAGCAAAAACTAACATAACTTTCTTATGTGGATAGTTTGAACGCAGCAAGCTTTGAATAGTTGGTTCAACTATATCGTTTGTTTCGTTGAATACTGTAATAATTACTACGTTTAAAATATTTTTAATAGACTGAAGTGATGGAGCTGATGATATTTTTTTTATATTTCTTAAATATTCTAAATAAAGTTTGTCATTCTTCTGCTTCATCCGCGAGCTCGTCTTACCTAACCTAGCATCAGTACGAATAATTGCTTCGTCGATATCGACTAGATCACTTAGCCGCTGCTTCCAGTTGATAAGTTGATTAGTCCGAAAACTAATAAAGCCCTGCACTAACTGAAAGTTGAACAGTAGTGACTTAATCACCCAGAAAAGCGCATAAATGAGGAGTAAAGGGACAGCAAATCCTGGCAAGAAGATACTAAGAAAAATAATTAGAAAGATAAAACCAAACGACAAGGTAGCTGGCAACATTTCAAGGAGACGATATGACTTTGAGCGTTTTAATGGTATCTCAAGTTCGCTCGAATTCATTACTTACGCACCGATCACTGATATCATCTGGACAAAAATGTAACAAGCTAGTAGTGACAATACAGTAACCAAAATTATAAAAACTTTTTTAATATTCGGATTCAGCCCTTCGTTTATTGCGACCAGTGCCTCAACCAAGCCAAGCACAAAAAGTAAGCCTGGAACAACATAGAGGAACTGCCAGTTAGTGCGCCCGTGAAACTTTAGTAGTGTGTTGAAGCGAGCATCAATTTGTGTGGCCTGTGGGTTAATCGCAAACAACATATATATAACCCAAAAAAATACCATTAGAAGTGAAATAGTTACCATGATAAAAACAGGTCGATCAGTTTTTAATAATTGTTTGATATTATTCATAAATCCTCTTTGGTGCGAGTGACGGGAATCGGACCCGTATCTCCAGCTTGGGAAGCTGGCATACTACCACTGTACTACACTCGCTTACTTTTCGACAGATGGAGCCACCTTGGAGATTCGAACTCCAGACCCCCGCTTTACGAAAGCGATGCTCTAGCCAACTGAGCTAAGGTGGCAACCTCTATTATTTTAACAGTTTTTGTCACTATTTATTGTAATAGTTTAGTTGCCGAGCCATCAGTTAACTGGTATCATAAAGTCCGTCCTAATGGACAAGTATTAGTGGGCCCGTGGTATAGCTGGCCTAATACGTCTCCCTGTCACGGAGAAGATCGCCGGTTCGAATCCGGTCGGGCCCGCCATAGAAAAAAGAGTTGTCGTTCGACAGCTCTTTTTTCTATGATTAGCTCTGCTCATGATGCGGATCGGCGCAGCCGGTTCAGAATTCTGTCAAATCTATGATTTTACAGAATATAGCCAGATGGCATCATAGCGCGAGCTAGAATGCCATCGTGCGTTCATCCGGTCGGACCGCCATATTGACTTATTATCATATTTATGACAATATTTTTATATGTCTGATCTTGAATTAGAAAACCCTAATGAAACAATTGAATTAACTACTGCTCAAGAACTAGCTGATCAAGCGTATGCAGAAATAGATACAAAATATGGAACAGAGGGTCGGAATCCAAAAGGCTATCACAACGTTGCTCATACCCGTGACGACGTTGTTGGTGGAATCATAGAACTTGCTGACCTTGCTATTACTAGTGGTAAAATTACACCAAGAGACAAGGCATTGCTTATAATCATTGGTGCTTTTCATGATATTGAACAAGATCTTGGTAGTGGACAAAACGAAACTGCAAGTGCCCGAAAAACTCGTGTAGCTATGAGAAAAACTAGTAAATTTACGGATGATGATGAAGACGTTGTTGATGTAGCAATTATGGGCACACAGATACGCTTTGAGGGTGGTGTTATGCTGCAGTCTGCCTCTGCTGAAGACAGCTTCCTTGCGCAACTCATGGCTGATGCCGATCTATCCTCGCTAGGACGCGATACTGAGACTTATTGGGTCAGGTCCGTAGGTTTACTTACCGAATTATCTGGTGATAAGCCTACTGTAGAAGATCAGGTTGCATTCTTGGAGAGTCAAATTCGACTGCTTCAGCAGCATGAATATTACACCGATGAAGCTCGCGAGCTATTCCCCCACCAGAAAGAGAACCTTGAGTATACCGAAGCGGTGCTGGCTTCACTGACAACATAACTCCACAACTTCGTCGCTGAGGCTCGCTAAGTTGACAATATAACACACTTATGCTAACATATAACAATGGTAATACAAGAACAAGAACAAGGATTAGAACCAGATGGCAAAAGACAAAAAGATTCGCTCCGTGGCAGTACAACGGAAAGCTTAAAAGAGCCTGAGCAAAGCTTCCTTGATGTTCTGCGTGGATCAACTCGAAAAGAACTAATACAACATGCTGAAAATGCAGCTAACGAACTATTTGATGCGCTAGGCGGACAACCTGGTTTGGTGGAATCTACAATTAGTACATTAGGTAATTTTACGACGACCGGTCGCGAAATTACAATACCGAATGATTCTGGTAAAAGTGATACCGTAAGGGTGGTACGTCACCTGTATGAACCTTCTTTCGGTACAATTACTAAAAAATGTATCGTAGCATTCTACTCAGAAAGTGAGCCTACCACTGATGATGGGGAGGAATTTTCCCTAGCAGTCCCAGATGTATTTGTAGACACAAATTCAAGTGCCGCAGGTAGTGGATTACCTGATGCCGACGAGCTAACGTTCGCAGATATGGAAGGTGCTATAGGCGGAATTATGTTTATGAGAGACTTAGCAGCTCAGATTACTGACGATACCCCCCCTGCTACGGCTTCTGTCGCATAGCACAAATAATTTCATACTTACTTCGCCAAAATTCGCCATAGAAAAATCGGTAACCAAGGATGATCGTCGAACTCGCTTGTACAACTCACAGTGACGGAATTGTGAAGGGAGCGAGCGTTATCTGATCAAGTTCATAATAATTGCTTTGCTTTTATTCTATCTTTGTGTTATGATAATAAATATGAAGCTAACCTGCCCGCACGCGCTGGCGCAACATCAGCTTCTCTGAGCTGAGTGAGCTTTATATAGCTTCGATGCTCCGTAACTTGGCAATCAGCATGGTTGGGATATTCATCCCTATCTACCTATACCAAGCGGACTACTCGATTGTAGAAATATTATTTTTCTTTTCAATCTTCTATTTGTCTGGGATTATCGGTGTTAACCATTTTATAGGCAAGCTAATCGCCCGATATGGACCAAAACATGTCATGAGAATCAGTTTTCCGCTTCATATCATTAGTTTTATCATTTTTGCTATGGCCGCTACGCACTTCTGGCCGATTTGGCTAATGGCAGTTGTTTTTAGAATTGCCTGCAGTTGTTACTTTCTGCCCCACCACGTGGCATTTTCAAAAGTAAAAACAAATAAACATGGTGGAAAACAACTTGGAGTGCTGAATATATTCGAAAAGATAGCCGGTATAATTGGCCCACTACTCGGCGGAATCATCGCAACCATATTTGGTGCGCAGACCATAATGTTAGTATCCTCAGGTGTCTTTATGCTGGCAATTATCCCATTGATGCTGAGCCAAGAACCAATAAAGACAAAACAAAGATTTAGCTACCGTGAGCTACATATTAAAAAGATTCGCCGGCATCTATTAGTTAACGCTTTTTATAACACCGAAAACGGATTAAAAATTTGGCTTTGGCCACTCTACATCGGCATATTCATCTTTACGACAAACCCGTATCTTAACCTTGGTATTGTTTCGACACTTGGCACTATTATCGCAATATTTGGGGCCATTTCAGTAGGAAGGCTCGTTGATAGTAAACGCGGCTATGATTTATTAAAGATCAGTGCTATCTTGAATGCAGCTACTCACATCTGTCGACTGTTGGTAACAAGTTTTGGTAGTATCGTTATTCTAAATCTGGTGAATGAACCAACTACCGTATCATACCAAATGGCATTCATGAAGGGCTACTATGACACGGTAGACGAGAATGATGGGTCGCGAATCGCCTACATTGTTCTGGGTGAAATTGTTATGGATGTACTTCGTGGAAGTGTATGGTTGGTCTTGGCGTTCGCTGCACTAGCCTTTCCAAATGACCTTCGGATGGTCATCACTTCAGGCTTCGTGATTGCAGCGATATTCTCGCTGATCGTGTTGCTGCAACAGTTCCCTGTATTGGCTAAGCGAGACTAATTTCAATTACAACTCGGGTACATACAGAGTAATATCTGCTTTTTCTCTGAGCTTCTCCAATAGTGTATTCGGATCTTGATATGCTAGGAAAATTGTACTTGCTTGTTTAACGCCATCCTTCTCATCTGTAGCTTTGATTATGTAGATGCCATCAGAGCTAGAAACAGGCTGACTAACTTCACCCACCTCAAGTTTATATAGTGCTTTAGTGAAAGACACAGGATAGAGGATCGAGTCCTGTTCAATTGGACCAGCATCTCCACCTTTTTCAACGGTTGATGCCTCTTCTGAGTTCTGTTTAGCTATCTCGGCAAAATCTGCGCCCTCTTTAATCTGTGCCCATAGATTTTTAGATTTTTGCATAGTCTCAGCGTCTATGATTGGTGGAAGTTTTTTCTTTAGAAGTTGATTGCTGATCTGTTTTCGAAAATCACTACGATCCCAATCGTACCACTCCTGTAATACGTCATTGAGCTTAATGTCTCTATTTTTACCGCCACTATTTTCGGTTTCTAAATCGAAAACTTTCTGATCAATTTCTTTTTCACTGACCTTAATCCCCTTATCTGCTGCAATCTTATGAGCTATAGCATCTTCTATAATTCGATTCTGTGAATATTGCTTAAGTTTTTTTACTTCGGAATTATACTCGTCGGTTCCCGGCTCTACACCTTCTTTTGTAACAAGAAAGTGCTCTTGTGATCTATAAACTGAAAGATAATCGTTGTACCAAATATAACGATTACTAACTTTTCCCATTGGTGTTGGGACTACAGAACTGACTTCATAAACAATCGAGCCAGTCGATCGATATCCAAAAATTGAAACTGCGTAGATACCAGATAGCAATACTACTCCGACTAGGAAGATAATGACTGAGTTACGGACAATTGTAGAATTTGCTTGCTGTAACGGGTATCTCAAACGCCCACCTTTCTTCAGAACAGATCTTCTAGCATGCTCCATTTCGTTGACTGGCTGTACTGTGGCAACCGACTGTAGCTTCTTCAATCGTTTCGATGCCTTTACCGATTTTTTTGCTGGTTTTTTTAAATTCTTATTTAGTTTAGTATCTGCCATTTATCCCTCCAGGTCTTGTTTGGTAACACGGACAGCATGAGTCATCTGTTCATGAACCTTTTGTGGATGGTGCATGTTGTGAATAATTAGATCCCCTGCAATTGTCTGTATGACTATTGTACCGAATTTTAGAAGTGTCTGCTGAATTCCCTTAACTTCAAGATTAATACTTTGAATTTTCTCGAGATCAATACCAACAAGCTCTCGGTTGAATAACCCCTGCTGCTTGACCTGTAATATGCGCATATCAGTCACGATTATGTAGGTAAAATACCAACTAATGTAGCCGTACAAAAAAACGATAATACTAAGGATCAAACCTCCACCGGCTAGATACCACGTCCATTGCTGCCATGGCACAAAAGCGAACGGCACTAAACCAATAACTAAGATTAGTAACATGGCGACTAAAGATTTGCGCATGACAACAGGATGCCTGTGATGAAAGTGTAAAACATTCTCATTGGGGTGTTGTCCTTCAAAATCCACAAAAATGCCTCGCTTAACTGTTACACTAAAGTATAGCAGTTTTACCTGCCTTCATAGTTCAATGGATAGAACATCTCCGTCCTAAGGAGCAGATCTCCGTTCGAATCGGAGTGAGGGCACCAAACAAGATAATTTAATACTGCTCGAAAACGTGATGCCACTCCGACTTGGTGTAACTAAATAGTTCGCCTTCATCGAAGAAACGATTAACTTCTTGTTCGCCATTTTTAGGACTGTCTGAAGCGTGCACGATATTTCTGCCTGGAGCCATCCCGTAGTCACCACGAATTGTTCCAGCATCAGCCTTCGAGGCATCAGTCGAACCGACCAATATCCGAATAGAATCGACACATTCAAAGCCTTCCCAAGCCATTGCAACCAATGGTGAGCTCTGCATAAAGTCTTCGATTCCTTTGTAAAATGGCTTCTCAACGATATGCGCATAATGTGCTTGGAGTAGTGCGGAACTTACGCTTATCATCTTAATACCAATTAATTTTAGGCCTTTATCTTCGAGGCGGTGTATTATCTCGCCTACTAGTCCACGCTGGACAGCATCTGGTTTCGCTAATACTAATGTTTTCTGTAAGCTCATACATTTTCCTTTTTTATATATCCCCACTTTACCTCATATAATCTGTTAATTCAATTTTTTTTATTGTTGTGATTTATTCTACATAATTTTCCACTTATGCTTATTGACACCACAAATCGTCATTTAGCGGTATACTATAGCTATGCTGCTTATTGATGAACTTGCCGGTTTTTTAGAATATCTAGAGATAGAGCAAAATCGTAGTCTGCGTACAATCGAAAACTACCACTATTACCTACTGCGACTTGATGAATTTCAGCCAGATATAAAGGTTGAAGATTTAGATAAAGAAGTGATTAGAAAATGGCGCGTCTGGCTCAATCGTCATGAAAATGATCGCGGAGAAAGCTTAAGTAAGGCTACCCAAAACTATCACCTAATTGCACTAAGGAGCTTCTTAAAATATTTATCGATGCAAGACCGAGCACCAATGGAAAGCGACAAGATTCAGTTGGCTCACGTCAGGCCCAAACAAGTAGCATTTTTACGGCCCGATGAAGTCCATGCCATGATTGAGCAGCCTGACATCAGTAAACCAACTGGATTACGTGATAGAGCAATTTTAGAGCTACTCTACAGTAGTGGCTTGCGCGTCTCTGAGCTTGTCTCACTCGACCGTGATCATATTAATCTTAAATCACGCGACTTTGTTGTACGAGGTAAAGGGCAAAAAGATCGTCCTGTCTTTATTAGCCAAAGGGCTGCTGACTTTCTAAAAGAATATCTACAGATACGAACCGATAATGCTCAGCCTCTATTTATCCACTACTCCGGTACAAAATCAACGCTTAACGCTGGTAGTTATATGCGTCTGACTGCTCGTAGTGTACAGCGTATGGTAAAGAAATATGCCCAATTAGCAGGTGTCGCTAAAAGGGTCACTCCACAAACACTGAGGCACACCTTTGCAACTGATTTTTTGATTAACGGGGCAGATCTCAGACGCGTACAGGGTCTACTTGGTCATAGCAATATAGCTACTACCCAGATATACACACACATCACTGACCCACAACTAAAAAAAGTGCACGATAAGTTCCATGATACTAGTCGATAGCTCTCTGCTCAGTCGCAACCGGAAAGATCTGTAGCCGTTCCGTTACTGTTGTCATAGCCAAAGTCCTTACATATGCTTTGGTCAGTAATAACAAAGTTACGTCCAAATACATTACCGGCACTAGTACCACCAGCCCCACTACTAGTGAACTGAGCTGACACTCTGACACGGCGCAGGACATCTCCCGCCTTACCCGTGGAATCAATGCTGTATACATTGCCTGGCAAGTTAATTGGTTGATTGGCACCATCAAGTGCGGTAAATTGCACGTGAGCACCCCTTTGCAGGGAGGTTAGCTTAATAATCGTGTTTGTATTTGGACGAAGACCAGTAATCTTTGCTTTGCAGGCGAAAGCATCTCCTGTGGTAGAGAGGAAACAGCTAGCAGCTCCGGAGCTTACATTCTGGATATTTAAATCTATCGGTGAAGAATTATTACTAACCGGATATGCAAAAATGACATCATTACCGATATCGCCTTGAGAGAATCCTGTTGGTGACACAGGATAGGAGAATGCATTAATGCGCATTAGCGCAGGAAAACCATTATTCTTCCAGTCCACAGGGGATATATTTCTATTTAGTGTTGTATTACTTATCGGTGTACCATCTTCGCTTGGCACATGCCACTCGACAAGCACACTGGATAAGCCCGGTGCTTCGCTTAGGTCTATCTCTCTTGACCCTTCCACTGGTAGCTCGAAAGTTAGATTCTTGATGTCGCTTTCAATTATCTGACAGCTATATGATATGTCATAGCTAGTCTCTGGGCTTAGTTGTTTATCTTTACAAACACCAAGCTCAGAATTACCGAGCGTTTTATCTTCAGAGATTCTTTTACGAATTTCTACAATCGCGTCCTCTGCTCCAGTCTCGGCCGCGAACAAAGCTCTGTTGGCCAAGTCGTCGTCGATTGCACGGCGCTGTTCGGCGACCATAATTCGTACAAAACCTGTGCTAATAATTACGAGTAGCACACTGATAAAAATAACTACAAAAAAAGAGACTACACCACGTTGATCGTTGTGGAAAGTACGTTGTTTCATTATGGGCTATCTCCTGCTCTTCTTGCTATTGAAGTTGTAATGTCGGTGATGGCACAGTACTGACTTCCGAATATTCCATTGTTACATTCAAACCTATCGGTTTCACCTCCGTCGGTGATTTGACGGATAAACTCATCCCCACCAATGGCGTCATCGCTACGAGTACCAATTATAAGACGAAGGTTAATTCCATCGACAGGTAGTGGCGGGCTGGCACCAGTCGGCCTAGAAGTTGATTTTTCTTCAATTTTAAAATAGAGCAGCTGCATCTTGTCATTATCGAATAGTGACTTTTGATCTGATAATGGGACTACAACATCACCACAGCTAGTCGAAGCAGTTGGAATATCAGAGCTAGTTATCTTACCGCTATTGCCAGCTGTGTTAAGGATAAACCAAGTGGTATCGGTGAATATATAGCTCAGCGTGTCGTTACCGGTGACTTCAATAAGATCAGAACGATGGATCTGATCGGTTATCCGATCGACACTTTGTCGGATTGCTGTTTGGGTATCACGACGAATAATTCCACCTCTGTAGGTACGAACTAACTGCATAAACCCAACGACAATAATCATCATAATGAATGAAAAAAAGGTCATAGCTAGCAGTAGCTCAATGATGGTAAAGCCCCGTTTATTCATGCTCATTGCTTGCCCACTGTCATGACAACTGCGGTTGTCTGCTGTGGACCATTTGATATCGGCTCCCACCTGGCAACAATTGTATATGTAAACGCCAAGACGTCTTCAGGGCCGCTAGGCGTTATCACTCCATTTTTATTTTCAGTTTTTGCGGTTGCTGATATTTTATAGTCAGCTACCGACGCATCGGGTGTGTATTCCGAATCTTCAATAGACCATTCTCCCGACGGATTGCTGGGATCAGCATGAAAAACTTTTGCTGGATCATCGGCAACAATTGTATATGTGTTATCCCAGTCATTCTTGGTGACTGCACGGATTATTTCTGCTTGCTGCTGAACATAGGCTACTGCTTGGGTGCGCTCTCTTGCAGCAATGCCAAGTCGTGAGGCTCGGTTCATCAGTGTATAAGATCCGACCAAGATAGTTGACAGGATAGTCAACGCTAATGTTACTTCAACGATCGTGTCGCCACGTGTATTTCTCGGCCTTAACATGAAGGCTCCTTACCCATAAATTCAGTCTTTATGTCGCCCGGCTTGCCGGTTGGATTGATAGTGATAATGGCGTGATTGCAATCAGCGTCATACAGATTTAACTTGGCTTCAGTGTTTGCACTAGCCGCAGCGTCAAGCGATGTTGAATTTACACTAGTACTAGAGTCCATAACTATCGTCTCAACCTGTCCGTTACCACTATGGCGAATGAAGGCGACTTTTTTATCCGCGTCACCAATATCAGGCTTTATGCTGATTCCCCAACTCGGAGTAATTATCTGTTGGTTGACGAGCTGGGGATTTCTTGCGCGAACTCGAGCATCGAAACCAGTACCAGCAATATCATTTTTACGATCAGCGGTAATCTGGCTAGCCGAATAGTCATACGGGCCGTTTGGGTCTGTACTGAAATTAGGATCAGCAAAATCAACTAAAATACCAAGGTTAATACAATTGATATTCTGTCCGACTATTTGCCCCTTACAGATTGCTGGAATATTAGACTCTCTTCCGACTGTACTCGTAGCCTCAGATTGGAATCTCTTGAGGCTACTGGCTAGTCGCTCAACTCCATCAGTAAATTGTGTTTGTTCGCGAATTCGACCTCGACCGACAAAACCTATTGCTAGCAAAGAGCCACTAATAGCCAAAACTAGCATCACCTCAATAATCGTAAACCCACTCCTACTAGAGATTTTCATTCTTAAATTATAGCATAAGCAACTATAAATTTTCTTACGTGACTGTCTACTATTTTAGCAAATGGCTTAGGTCGGCATTGTACATGTCTCGAACGTTTAAAAATAAAAACCATTCATATATTAATTCTAAATCACACATTAAAACTAAAAAAATAGACAGCTTCACACAGCGAAAATAACCATAATTTAAATTTATAATCTATCTGTTATAAAAATATTATCGTTGTTTATTTTATATCATTTAGTCTAAACATAACTTATCTCTTGCGAACAAATAATAGAAGAATCCTACCATACACTTTTAAAAAATCTATCCAGATTCAAGATTCAGTATATTGAATTAAAATTTTGAATTATTAAGGGCAAAGTAAAATCCCGGACTTCGCGCTACACTTTAGTATTAAATCTCTTACTTAGTGATACCAACAAAATTTAGATACCAACTCAATATCTCTTGACCATAAAATACCGTGATAATATGAGCAGCAATTAGAAATGGACCAAATGGAATTGGTGTTTCACGCTTAGTAATTTTTAACGAGATTAGACCAAGCACTACTACACTACCTAGCAGTGATGCAGCAAACATCGACATAATTGCTAAGGGCATACCAATCAGGCCGAGGTAGAAAGCCAGCCGCACATCGCCACCACCAAGCCATTCGCCTTTTGAAAAATGGTGTAGTAAATAGAAA
>CAZUNB010000010.1:19803-30090 GCA_964622235.1 uncultured Candidatus Saccharibacteria bacterium
AGAAAATTCCAGCATAAAAAATAACGCCCGAGAGCTGGAGTAACGGATCTGGTGCACTATTAACTAGGATGAATTGAAGCCCATAATACCCAATCCCAAGACCAAGCAGCGGGTAAACTAGACTATTCGGCAGTAAGTAATATCTCAGGTCGGCAACGACGAGAGCAGCTAGTAAAACAATTTGTCCAAGCCAGAGAGCGAACAATATCCAACCTAGGTTTGAGCTTGGATTAAAGGCGAATAATGAAGCTAGAAAGAAGAAACTCATAGTCAGCTCAATGACTGGATACTGCCAACTAATTGCCTCACGGCAATGACGGCACCTACCTACTTGCATCAGCCAGCTGAAAACTGGGATAAGCTCGGTCGGTGACAAAACATGGTTACACGACATGCAGCGCGAACGATCAGTGGTAAAGTTCTGCCTCTCATGAAGTCGACCAACTAGTGCAGTCACAAAACTACCAAACACTAAACCAAGACCACCGATAGATATTGTTATAACAGCGCTATCTAGCATCTACTGGTTGTCGACACAATATAAATCTTTAGATTCAAGTCGCATAATCAAAGCGATGTTTCTCAGGCCGGCAGCTTCTCTTAACTGACCATCTGCTGCACATTTTGTACTAATTGAGTAAACAGCTTCGCCAGCAGTTGCCGAAGGAAGCGTCGCTGGTGCTGCATCATAGGCAACAGTATATGTTGCGCCACTGGAAGGGTCTTTAAAATTATCCAAATTGTCACTGATAAAAGTACTTTGGTTAGCGCCAGTTGGATAGGATCAATTACGATTAGATGAGAACGACTCTGCCTGAGACATAAATCGGGCTGCATCTGATCTTCGTTGTGTATCTCTTCTGTTGCGCTGCAAAGCTGGGACCGCCAAGAAGACGATTAAGAAGATTAATCCGGCAATAGCCAAAACTAGTACTACCTCGATGATCGTGAACCCTTTTTGTCTTTTTTCTTGTATTTTTCCCATCACTATTTCCCCTTTATTTTGTTTATGCTTAATCATGATATTATTCTGCCTTGAGTATGGTCTTTAGTCAAGTATTTTTGTGTAGTCTATCCATTGTAGCTAATCAGAATCTTTCAATTATCTTCTAGTTAATCTGAATATACCCCTAAAAAACTTCATTAAAGCGCAAGTGATTCGCCAACGAGTCCATACACCGGCAAAAGGATAGCTCCGACAATAACACCAGCCATCATGGCCATAACCACCATCAAGGCAGGTTCGATAATCGTCGAGATTGCTTTGATCTCGTTATCTAGCTCATCCTCATAGAAATCGGCAGTTTTATTCAACATAGCGTCTAGTGCACCAGATTGTTCACCGATTCTAACCATTTGTGGCACCAGCGACAAGAACGTCGGTTGATTCTGTAGGCTGCTTGAGAGCGCAGACCCAGTCTTCACCTTGGATGCTGCCTGCTTAATCGTTAGCTCAACATGTACGTTGTTGACCGCACGAGCCGTGACTTCGAGCATATCAAGCATTGGGACACCACTTCGGAGTAAAGTTCCTGCTGTTCGAGCAAATCGAGCCATATACATCTTCATAAACAGCCTACCGAAAAGCGGTGCTTTCATTTTCAACTTATCAAAGAATTTTTTGCCGTCGTCAGTCCTTGAGTAAGTAACCGCGCCATAGATCATCAGACCAACAACCACAATGATTAGCGCCCACCATTTAGTCAAAATCGTCGACATGACAAACAAAATCTTAGTTATAAGTGGCAACGGTTTGTTTAGGTCTTGGTAGAGGGTGTCAATTTGAGGTAAAACAGTCGTTAGTAAGAAGACCAGCACGCCAAAGATCACAAATAGAACGATAATCGGATAGATCATCGCTCCTTTAATTTTTGAGTTAATCTCAGCGTCTTTTTCTTGCTGACTTGCGATCCGTTCTAAGGTTTCGTCGAGCGTACCCGAAGCTTCACCTGCTGCTATCAAGGCAATGTAGACCTGACTAAATACCTTTGGATGCTTGCCAAAGCCATCAGACAATTTACCGCCAGCTTCAACATCGTGAATTATTTCTTGCATAATTTCTTTTAACTTTTCACTAGATGACTGATCAGCAACGGTTTTTAGTGACTGAGCGAGTGGAAGGCCGGCGTTTATCAAAGTTGATAGCTGCCGTGTCATCAATATTCTTGCCTTAGATTTTACTCCCGATCCGAATGAAAAGTTACTGGCTTTGTCTTTCTGGGTCATCTTACTTGGTACTAAGTTACGTTCAAGTAATAGCTTGCGAGCAATTCGTTCGCTGTCAGCCTTGACATCACTTTTGACGACTTTACCGTTGACTGTATCTCGAGCAGTGTAGCTATAAACAGGCATATTATCCTCTCATCAACCGATCTAATTCTTCGACATCAACTGCAAAGTTTCGTGCTTCGTCGTAGGTAATAGTTCCGCTGTTGATGAACGATACTAGCGTTTTATCCATTGACTGCATACCGTACTCGGCGCCGGTTTGGATAGCGGCATCAAGCTGGTGTGTCTTACCTTCGCGGATGATGTTTCTGACAGCGCTAGTGGCGACCAAAACTTCAGCAGCTGCTACCCGACCACCACCAATTGATGGAATCAAGCGCTGCGAACAGATCCCCTGCAAGATAACTGATAGCTGGGTGCGGATTTGGTTTTGTTGGTGTGGCGGAAATACATCAACCATACGATCAATCGACTGTGAGGCTGAATTGGTGTGCAATGTTGCAAAAACAAGGTGTCCAGTTTCAGCGATAGTGATTGCTGCTGATATCGTCTCAAGGTCACGCATCTCACCGATCAACACAACATCAGGGTCTTGGCGAAGACTTGAACGCAAACTAGCAGCGAATGAATAGGTATCATAGTGAACTTCTCGCTGGACCAATAATGATTTCTTGTTTTTATGAGTATATTCAATTGGGTCTTCGATCGTGATAATGTGAACAGCTTTTTCAGAATTTATTTTATCTACCATTGATGCAAGTGTGGTTGATTTACCTGAACCAGTTGGACCTGTAACTAAGACTAGGCCTCTGGGAAACTCTGTAAACTTACTAACAATCGTTGGTAGACCTAGCTCTTCGAGAGAAACAATCTTACTCGGAATGAGCCTAAAAGCTGCAGCGATATTACCGCGTTCATGGAACGCATTCACACGAAAACGACCAAGATCACCGAAAGCAAAACTGAAATCGAACTCCTTGTCTTTGACTAGAATCTGTTTTTGGTCTTCATCAAGGATAGCGAAGACTAGAGCCTCGATGCTCTCCTCATCTAAGACTGGTGTGTCAATAATCGGTGCTAATTTACCATCGACACGAATCATCGGTTGAACCCCAACCTGTAAGTGTAGATCAGATGCGTTGACACGAACCACTTGCTCTAGCAATGTCTCTATTTGTACTGTTGTCGGCATAACTACGCCCCCCCTTTGTTGTCGGCTACTGTGACTCTATTTACTTCATCTGCACTTGTAACCCCTGATAATGCTTTTAAATATCCATCTTGACGCATAGTTAACATGCCTTGCTCTTGAGCGGCACGTTGGATTTGGCTACTGGTTGCGTGATTGATAACAAGTGATTCGATTTCATCTTTGACACTAAACACTTCGTATATTCCCATCCGACCCTTATAACCATTCGGAAATTGCTCCGTGGCCTGGCCTTTATATAAAGTATAAGCGTTTTGGTGTGCTAACGGCAACTGTTGGAAGCCTAGATAATTACTGACCTCTGATATATTACCGGCCTGTTGTGGCAAAACATCACCAAGTGATGCATTAATTCCTTCAATTTCACTGGGGTCTGCCATGTACGGCTGTGGGTCACCTGCCAATCGCCTTACTAATCTCTGCCCAATCACGGTGTTTACGGTTGAAGCAATTAAAAACGGTTCAATGCCCATATCAAGTAAACGAGGCAATACACCTGCAGCAGAATTGGTGTGGAGTGTCGAGAAAACAAGGTGTCCAGTTAGAGCAGCCTGTACTGCTAAATTCGCAGTCTCTGGGTCGCGAATCTCGCCGACCATGACGACATTTGGGTCTTGACGTAGAATTGATCGTAAACCACCAGCAAATGTCAGCCCTACATCGTTATTGACCTGAATCTGATTTACGCCATCCATCTTGTACTCAACTGGATCTTCGAGTGTGACAATGTTGATTTCATCACTGATAATTTCTTGAATAAGTGCATAGAGTGTGGTCGATTTACCCGATCCTGTTGGTCCGCTGGAAAGGATCATACCGTTCGGTCGATTAATACCCTCGCGTATTGCTCGCAGCGCTGGCCCAACGAAACCGAGGCCAGCTAAATCAATTAATCCTTCTGACTTATCAAGTATACGGATAACCACTTGCTCCCCCCATACAACTGGTGAAATAGCGATACGAAGATCAACGTCTTTATTCGAAGCATGTACCTTAAACTGGCCGTCCTGTGGCACTCGATGTTCATCAATCTTTAGGTTACTTAAAATTTTTATTCGCGAAACTAATGCTGGCTCAATTGACTTCGGTAAAACCATAATTTCATTGAGGATACCATCGACTCGAGCACGGATTCGTAGGTCATTTTCACGTGGTTCGATATGAATATCGCTAGCTCTCTTCTGGACAGCATAATCGAGGATTGCACTGAGTGCTTTACTAATGGGGGAATCCTGAACAATAGTTTTAACATCACTGTCAATTTGGGCTTGGGCTTTTTCAGCACTGTCACTGGCTATAGCATCGCTAACGCCACTCTCAAGATCAGCACTGTACTGCGTTAGGGCTTGCTGAAGCCCAAATTCTGAAGCTACAAATATATTTAGAGGGTGGCCAATTTTATTCGCAAGATAGTCGACCGCTTGCACATTGCTAGCATCAAGCATTGCAATCGATACTCTACCATTCTCTTCAGCAAAAGGAACCGCCATATAGCGCATAGAATCATCACGTGGTAGTAATTCTATAATCTCAGGCGTTATGAGGACATCTGATAAATCGATGTAAACATTTCCAGTAGCATCGGCGATTAGCTTGGTAATCGACTCTTTGGGTACAGCATTCTGTTCAGCGATAAGTTGCAGTAATGACTTACCAGAATTACTAGCTTGGAACTTTAAATCATCTAGCTTATCTTGAGTGAGTAGATTCTGCTCAACTAGCTGAACCTCTACTTGGCTCTGACCCTCAGTGGAAAGTACACTCATAGCGATATTCTACAGGGTTTTCTATTGTTCACTAAATGGTTGGTTATTGTTCTCTTGGTTCAGACTGACATCACTAAATTGATCAACACGAGTTTTATCTAACAATATTGAGTCATCCTCAACTGATATATCAGAAGAAATAGGTGCCACAACCTCAACTTCTTCGCTCTTCTCGTCAGCATGGAAAACACTAGTGGCCAAAACAAACACCAACACACCAGCAAAGATGGCAATAAAAAACACAGCTAATATCTCATTCCGTTTCATTCTTTAATCACCTCTTTTTTGATATCAGTTGAAACAATTGGTTTATAGTATGCTCGAACATTAATCGTTGTGCTCAACTGAGCACCTCTACCACTAATATCAGCTACTTCAATACCAAAAGCACGTCGTGAGTTTGTTAAGTCAGTTAAGAACTGTCTTATATTGGGGTACGAACCTTTTGCACTAATACCTATCACCATCGACTGCACTTCATTAGAATCAGACGTCATCACTCCAGAGCTTACGACCGTATCCTCATCACCAACCATACTGATCGACTCCAATTCAATACCATTCTTATTTGCCAAACCCTCAATAGTAGCTGACGTTTGTGGAAAATCGAAGGTGCTTGGTAGTACATTAAGAATCTGCTTATTACTAGTTTCTGGAGTTTTATTAAGATCCTTAAGATTGTCGCGCAAACCGTCTACAGATTTTATATTTTTCACAAGCTGCTCACTAGCAGCTTTTTTTCTTACTAATACTTTACGTTCAAACATTGCGTCTTGGAAGACAATCTTTGTGCCGACAATTGATATAGCGAGTATCACTGCTGCTACTCCAGCAAAAACCATCATGGTAGTACTACGATCTGTCTGAATATTAATCTGAGGACGTTTCATTTTTTTCATTTATTGATCCTCTCCAGTCGCTTGGCCTGCAGCAGGTGTCTGAATTTGTCCGTTATCAATCGTGATACCCAAACCTTCGGCTTGTTTTTTAATATCTTCATCAATCTGTTTTTGCTCATCGACTGTAGCTTCTTTTGGAAGCAGTTGAATATTACGCTGTTCCTTGGCTATTTTAAGGCGAGTAGGGTTGAGTCGGATGAAGCCAACACCCTGCATTGACCAAAGCGCCGGATCAAGCTCACCATCAATCGTATACGTGTATTGCTTGTCACGATTATCATAACTAAGGCTACTGATTGAGAGGTTTGCAACGGGACGAATGTAGTCTGGTTTCGTTGAATTCGAATCAGACTTACCTTCTGGGGTATCTTTTTCAGCCTCAGCAAAATCAAGAGCAAGTAATGTGTCAACAAAATTCTCAGCAGAGGGTACGGTAGGACTCGTTGCGCTCAGCTCAAATCGATTCTCCTCTGTGCTAATAAAGCTATTGGTGACCTTAGTATCAGCAGGGGTGGCTCGCTCCAAAAGGCCAACAAAATTACCGCCGCGGATTTTATCACTATCAACAGTCTCGATATTATTGAGCTGGCTCTGAACTGTCAGTAGCTCGCCTAGATCTTTAACCTTTTTCAAATCGCTTATAGATGCAGTAATCTCTTTGTTCCTAGAGCCGATACGAGCCCGCAAGCTAAGATCATAAATCCCTACAGCAACCGGCACCGCAACACTGGCGATTATAACTACGATTGAACCACTGATAACTAATCGACGAGCTTGGCCTGCTTTTTGTCGTTCTTGCTTAATATCTGGTAATAAGTTTAGTGCAATCATTTCTTTTGACTCCATTGCGCTAGACCAACTGCTACACCGAACTGTGACGATAGAGCTGCTAGCTGTTCTGCCTGCGCTTGTGTGTATACAATATTAATCCACGGGTTTGCGATTTCAGACGCGATTTCTAGCTTAGTTGTTATGTGATTAGTAAACTGCGGCAGTACTGCTGCGTAGCCACATAGCACCACCTTAGAGACGCTAACATTGCTGTACCTTCCGATGAAGAATTTAATTGACTTGGTGATTTCACTCAAAAGATTATCAGTAGCGCTAGATAGTGATTCGTTGACTTGACCTTCGAGCTTTGAGCTATCGAAGCCGAACTTCTCTATGAACTGACGCGCTTGGTCTTTTTCAACGTTCAAACTGTTGGTGACAGACTTAACAATCGTTTCACCACCGATAGGTAGTGCTCGGATCAAGCGTGGTGCTTGATTAAACACCAAAACAACGTCAGTCGAAACTGAACCAATATCGATGATTACTGTGGCATCCAAAACATTGGGTGCAAGAACTGAGCGAGAGATTGCTATAGCATCAGGTTCAATCGCAATAACATTAAGTCCTATACCCTCAATCATCTGTAGCCTGTTCTCAAGATATTGGTTCTTGGCGGCGGCTACAAAAATTTCTTGCTTATCTTGTCCTGTTGGAGATTGACCAATCGGTGTGTAATCTAACTTGACCTGATCGATTGGGACCGGAATGTATTGTTCTGATAAAAAAGGAATCGAGTTAGCTAACTCGTTCTTATTCATAGCTGGAGCGTCAACAACTGTTGAATAAACTTGCTTAGAAGGAATCCCCACCACAACACTCTTGGTTTTAATCCCAGAGTTAGCGATAAATTCGGCGACAATCTGTCCTAGCCGCTGTCGGTCCTCATCAGCATCACTTGATGCAAGCTTGTGATCAAGCGCCTGCGAGGCATAAGCTACGAGCTGCTTTGGTCCATCAGAACCACCACGCAAATGGACGGCACGAACGGCAGTACTACCAATATCTAGCCCAAAAAAATCACCCACACCTGAAGAAAATAATGACATGTAATGATGATAGCATAAGCATCATATTTGCAAAAGCTTTTGTCTCTGTTTTTTAAATACTTACACAACCATTTATTAATAGCTGGAAAAAATAACTCTTACTCTCATACTCAATGTTAATGAAGATCAAAAGACAGGTGGAAGCTCTTGGTAGCCGTTCCGTGTGACTGATGTGCTTATTGTCGAACCAAAGTACGGCGGGCTAAGGATTAGCTCTGGAGCAAACGTAAACGTCTCTGCGTACTTAGAACCCGAATCACGCACTAGTGTGGGTACATCAATACCGGCAACTGTTCGTCTAAACAATATCTGTTCAGCCATGACTGCTCCGTATACCGTCAGTCGGTTTCGGCAAACTTCACCTGCTGTTTTATTGCCAAATGATGGCTGTATTATCGGGCTTTCAATTTCATAGGAACTTCGAGCACCATCCTGCCCTCCACAAGTATCGAACAAGCCCGTTGCACTGTAAAAGCCACTGACCAAACTAACGTTATGGCGAATAGTTATATCTTTGCCCGCGATTAGAGCAAAGGATGGAATTGCATTACGGTTTGCATAGTTTCCTGAGTAGGTTATATTATCGCTGATTTGTACATTGCTATCATCGGCGATGACGGTTAGTTTTCTTCCGTTACTTACCTGACCGCCAGTTATTCTTATATTCCCTCCTGGTGAGCTGGTACGAAGTAGAAAGCGCTCTTTCCCAAATCCTTCAAGTTCAGCAACGCTTACAGAATAAACACCAGAGACCTCATTTGTTAATGTCATGACATCAAGCCCCGTTATATTAATAGGGGCAGCTAGGTCTGGTCGACATATTGCTGCATATTTACCCTGACTTCCTATGTTCTTAAAATCCAATTTTTCGGCATCAAGACCCCAGCCATTAAAAACCTTTGCGTTCGAAGCGAATTTATCTATATCACCAGTAGCGAATACTCCATAGTCCGCAGCACTGTAGTCGTTCGTAAGTGGAGAAGGTCCCTTGCCACCACGAACTTCAGCATCTGATAAACCGAGAGGATCACAACCTTGATTATTAAATTGTCTTACATCATCTGTTAGATTAGCACCAGCCTGAATATCTCCACCGTTAAATTTGACCAACGGATGACTTGGCTTGGCTTTAACTATGAAGCATCTATCCCCACCATCATAGTAGTTTTGTGACGCAAAATTATCACCCCTAGGCTTATTGTATATATTAAAACAGATTTGAGTACCAGTTACCGCATCATCTTTAACCTTAAACCTGAATCTTCCTGTCGATGCAGGCGCACCCGAACTTGAATTAGCACGCATATTTTTCGTTACCCATGACCAGCATTCAGGACTGTTGATTGGGCTCGGAGGTGGCGAACAAGCTGGGTTATCGCCTGGGTCATAGTGCATCGGCTGCGGATCCCCTAAAAATTGCGTATCCATGTTAATGAGATTAGATACGCCTCTATCTTCAACGATAGTTGGTTGATCTGTTCTGACAAGGGGAACCGTGATCCCAAGCTTATTACCCTCATTCCAAGCTTTTATCGCGATTGTATATACTTGGCCTGCCGTCAATTCTTTGCCATCTATCATGCCAGTAGCTGCATCATCAAACGTACTCTTATTATTTGATGAGTTGACGACTGGACCACCTGGACAGGTGAACTTCTTTGAACCGAAATCTATGTAATTATTCTGGGGGTATTCTACGACTTCAACCTTCATAGTGTGTTGGTTCCCATCTCTGAATGCTGCGGGTACGACATTCCCTGTTTTAGAAAAAACAGCATTACCAGCGCTATCAACAACGCTCGACTGCAAAGTACCTGGTCCGGTGCCATTCCAATTCTGAACCTGTCCATCTATAGAGACCCTTACTGGGAACCTATTGGAGGTAGACCCAATCCTATCAAAATCTTGTGCCCCGCCACCAAATTCATCTTTACTAGACGGGTTACCACATTTGACATTCCAAAAACCCTTTAGTTGAGTCGTGTAGCTACAGTCAACCTCGAAGAAAATGCTGTTATATGGAAGTTGAAATTGAATTCCATTAGAATTTCTAACGTTCAGCCAGTTCCATGTATAGACATAGCCAGGTTTAATCGTAATATTGGTTTGACCAGGCTTGTTGTTCCCAGTGAACGGTCCTGTGTAATTCAATATCTTACGATATTTACCAAGCTCATCCTTTTGTTCAAATGGCACCTCGAACACCTCAAAACGTAGGTTATTTTGTTGGTTCCCAGTGTTATAATCGTCATCAAACCATTTTAGTGTAACGTTTTTAGCTGTTAACATATTACAATCCGGTC
>CAZUNB010000010.1:30100-31090 GCA_964622235.1 uncultured Candidatus Saccharibacteria bacterium
AAACTTAAGACTAAAATTATTTTGTCCAGAGTCTGGGTTGCTGAGACGGTCCTGTATAGCAAATTTATTTCCAGATCCGTTATAGTAACTTGCGTAACTTCCTGATGGTCCTCTGATTTTAAAAGCATTCACTCCTCCGGAGTTTGGCCGTCCAGTATGACTGGCGATAACGGTAACCGTATAATATGTTTTTTTATTAAGAGTCGTGACTGGTGCACCGCCTACTCGAACATTTATTGTATCCCAACCACACCCTAAGTTTCCATCTGTTACCGACGATACGAACCCACCTTCATATCGAGCAAACATTACAAAATTAGTAGGAGCAGCGACGTTGCTGTCTCCCGTGCAATTTGCATTTCCATTATTCACCTCGATCGGAACGATTGCACGGCCGAGCCAGTCGGTACCTGCAGCACCGGTAGGCACATATACTCGAATCTCAGAATTTGGTGCATCAAGATTATTTCCTCTACCAGATCTACCAACCTGAAGATACACGTTATTTCCACTTGTGTAATCACTTGGGTCGGGAGCCTGACGCCCAACGGCAGAGACACCGATACTATGGCCAAGTAACGTGATGATCATACTAAGAAAAACTAGCCCACCACGAAATATTTTTATTTTATTCATATCTCTTAAACCCTAGCACGCTTATGCTTGATTTTGAAGCATTTTACCCTAGTTTTTTAGAATTATGGACGATTACCCACCCTTTGATTGTGTATCCACTAAAAGGCTTATGCTATTTACCCACATTCTGATTTATTTTCCCTAGGAATTTATAGGGCCTATCAGCCACTAGACCAGCTCGGCATGATATCTAAAATTGTAAATATCTGAGAACTAACACTATCTCTGCTACAATACCAGCAAGGAATAAGAGGATAATAACGATGAAACTGACTATAAACCGAAAACAACTGACTATGGTGGCTTGCTTAATCTTGGCGACTGTATTGCTACGACTAATTCCACATCTGCCAA
>CAZUNB010000011.1:0-25319 GCA_964622235.1 uncultured Candidatus Saccharibacteria bacterium
AAAGCGGCCACTAGCCCCTCAAGCTAGCGCGTCTACCAATTCCGCCACCCGCGCACGCTATCAATCATTTTCTCATATCGAGGGTCAAAGTGGAAACTTTTAAGTAGATTTCAAGCTTATTTGGATTTCGGTGACGATTTTTTGTTTTAGACTCGGGTCAGACCAATAAAGCCTATGAACCAATGGGTTCCAAGATAGATATAGTCGAGATTTTAAGGTTGGTCCGCGAAGTTTGATTGGTACATCAGTCACGAGCTGATCGTACCCAGATGATAGTGGCTGGAGCGGCCAGCCGAGAACATCATCACGATCAAAATAATTTATCCATTCAAAGTCGTTTCGTGTTGGGCTAATAGGCATAATTGCATCTTCTGCTTGGCTGGCAACGAAGATAGGGATGTTGCAGCCTGTGGTTATGATTTTCTGGACGTTTTTCCCTTGTAGCCACGCTATATCCTGAGGTGTTGGCTCGCTGTCGACAATCTCCTTAAAGAATGGCTGCGGGCGTTGCCAGAAACCATTAAAGCCGCGTTTGGTTTTTGGGTTATAGGCCTGTGCATCCCATACATAGCAAGATAATACGTGTCCACCGAGCGAGTCGGCGATGATGACTATTGGAGCGTTTGGCTCAATTTCACCTCTGATTTTCTGTAACTCTCTAGCGATTTGGAGTTGGGCAGTAACATAGTTACTTTCAAAATCATGTTTTGATTGTTCTAAACCAGTTGCATCTGCTATTCCGAATAGTAAGAATTTGCGAGCTTCACGCCAGTTTAAATTGTTTTCGTTGTATCGATTCCAAATACGCTCTTCATTTGCTTGTTGTGTGTTTTGGTAGTATATCCTACCAAAAGCAATATCTTTTTGGTCCTCACCAAGCAGTCCTTTCAGTGAGCCAATGAAACCTTGAGCATAGTTTTTTGATACTTTCCCAATTCCGTGAATAGTTAAGACGCCTAGCTTCTTCATGACTACACTTTAACAGATTATTTTCGCAACAACCTTACTAAGAATATAGCTGCAGTTTGAGGAACTGTGACGAAGATAAAATAATCGATGAAAGATATCCGAAATATCAAATCTGCACTGTAGATACAAGCTAATGCCACGGGCAGTAAGATGATTATCGTCCCAGATATTATGGCTTGTCTGTCTGTCATTTTTTTAATTTGTTTAAAATAGAGAAAATATGGAAATATCAATGTAAGCGTTATGAAAAGAGATTCAAAATCACTCTTTCCCGCGAAGGTCAAATATAAAAGTAATTCCCAGATGACATTAAGTGCTCCAGCAACTGCAACAATGTATTTAAAATTATTTTTTTGCAAAGTTGGACCTCGCTTAGCTTATGTCTAGATAGTACTAGCTTGTACACAGACCAGCAACTGACATAATTAAAACACTTCAGAACAGCTAAACTAGACTTTGTCTTCGATATGAACGGCCATTGTGTACAGTCTTAGTCTTTCCATGTCTGCACTCTAGCAGTCTATTTCTTTAGGAGTCGTATTACGTCGGATATTGTCCTAGCGACTAGGGTAGCTAATATTTGTAGTGGTACTACGTATAATAAGAGATATATGAAGCCGAACGCATTATATCCATCTTTGTCATAAATATATACAGCAATCGGCAATACAAGAACGATCAGTCCCGAAATAATTGATATACTGCGAAACATCTTTGCAGAAAGTGAGACATAAAAAAGAATTGGAATTATTATAGTCAAGCCCATAAACGGGCCATCATACATCGAAATAATTATCATTAAAGCTAGAATGCTAAGTAGTTTTATGAGCCTTGTGGTTTTCAACGAAATTGTTTTCATGTATTTTATTTTTATTTTTAATTATTTATTTAATATATGGTTTGATGATATCTCTTGAGTATGAAAGTAGCAATAGGGCTACGGCATGTAAAGAGTTTGCTATCATCTAGCTATGACGCAAAGGCAAAAAGGACAAATATGGGGGATGTGCGACGAAGACATCAAGACATTCGTTGATAATTTAGTGGCAAAGATTAATCTTGAACTAGGGCACAATCTTATTGGAGTTTATTTGCATGGATCACTGGCAATGGGAGCCTATTATCGCCCCAAGAGCGACATCGATCTAATTGTAGTTGTGAGAAATAAACTAAATATTAATCAACGCAAATTAGCTTCCGAGATGATTGCACAACACTCATTGCTAAGACCAACAACAGGTAATATCGAGCTAAGTATAATTCTTCTGAAAACTGCTCGAGAAACACCCACGCCCACTCCATTTGAAGTTCATTACAGCAGTAGATGGCATGACAAAATTTTGTTTCAAGGTGTTGACTACTCCCAGAATCGATTTGACCCTGACTTGCAGTCGCACTTTGCTTACGTTTCTCAAAGAGGTTTCGTTTTGAAAGGCTTTCCAATCAATGAAGTGTTTAGTAAAGTCGATTGGAAGTTATTCTTGGACAGTGTTCTCGATGATTTTGATTGGATTGTTGAAGACGAGCATATTTTAGAAACTCCATTTTATTGTGTACTGAACATCTGTCGTGTTTTACAGCTGAAAAGTGAAGATATTCAGCAAGTGCACAGCAAAGACGAAGGTGGTGAGTGGGCGCTGCGTAATTTGCCTAAGAAGTATCACTCGGTAATCAAGAAAGCACTGGTTGCATATCGTTCGTCAAAGGAAGTGAATGAAAGTCAACGAAGAACCAATGAGGACAATTGGGATAAGCAGGAGCTGCTTGCTTTTAGGGATTTTGCAAGAGGGCGTAGTGATAATTTTAAGAGTGTTTAGTAGCTGGGTACTATAGGACAAACACTCGATGATAGACTAGCTAACGCTATTCCATCATCTCGTTATAAATTGTACAAAACGGAGATTTGACAATTATCTGAACCTCTTTTGCTTCGCAAAAGTACGGTTCGTGTTCTATGGTGGGCGCTATAGGACTCGAACCTATGACCCCCTCGGTGTAAACGAGGTGCTCTAGCCAACTGAGCTAAGCGCCCATTCTTACGAACGTATAACGATAATAGCAGCTTTGATTGGAGTTGAAAACTAGCTTTTGAACTATCTTGACTATATAATAAGCATTAAGAATAACTAAGGAGAGAATAAACAATGATAGCAATAGTAATTATCGCAATTATCGTCGGTGGTGGAGCGCTTTGGCTCTGGGCTATGTATAATGGCCTTGTTAAGCTAAATGTACGAACCGACGAATCATGGGCAGATATTCAGGTTCAGCTCAAACGTCGTTACGATTTAATCCCTAATCTAGTCGATACCGTAAAGGGCTATGCATCTCACGAAAAAGAAGTCCTTACTCAGGTGACACAAGCTAGAAATATGGCTGCTGGTACAACTGGAAATCCAAAAGAACAAGCACAAGCTGAAAATCAGTTTGCCGATACATTAAAAAGCCTATTCGCAGTGGCAGAGAGCTACCCTGATTTGAAAGCTAATCAGAACTTCCTCGAGCTACAGCAAGAATTAGTCGACACTGAGGACAAGATCCAAGCATCACGACGATTCTACAATGCAAATGCTCGTGACATGAACATCAAAGTTAAAATGTTCCCAACCAACATTTTTGCTAAGTCGCTAGGCTTTGGTGAACGTGTTTATTTTGAAGTTGACGAAGCAAAAGTCGCTGATCCTGTAAAAGTATCATTCTAATTCAGTTTAGTTTGATTGAATTAGCCAATGTATAAACAAATAGCTGCCAACAAAAGAAAAACATTTTTGATAATGTTTCTCTTTTTGGTGGTTATTGGCATAATTGCTTACGTTTATAGTTTGTATCTTGGAAGCTTGGCATCATTTTATGTTATCTTTGCTTTCGCAATTTTTTATACTTTTATTAGCTACTTTGTTTCTTCGAAAGTAGCGCTTGGACTAAGCAGCGCTAAGCAAATCCAGAAGAGTGATAATCCACGGCTGTACCGAATTGTCGAGAACTTGGCGATTACCACTGGTATGCCAATGCCAAAAGTATATATCATTAACGACCCGGCACCGAATGCTATGGCGACGGGTCGTGATCCAAAACATGCTTCGGTAGCGGCAACGACTGGCATTTTAGAATTGCTTGATGATAGTGAGCTTGAAGGAGTTATGGCGCACGAAATTGGGCATATCCAAAATTACGATATCCGCGTGATGATGATTGTTTTTGCTTGTGTTTCGGTCATAGGATTGTTGAGTGACATGTTGTTACGATTTATGATCTTTGGTGATGACGATGATCGCGGTTCACCTGCAGTACTTTTGGCGCTTGCCTTGTCTATATTGGCCCCTCTGTCTGCCTCATTGGTGCAGTTGGCAGTTTCGCGTCGTCGTGAATATCTGGCTGACGCTACAGGAGCTCTGACAACACGCTATCCCGAAGGTCTCGCCAGTGCGCTTGAAAAAATCAGTCAATACTCTCGACCAATGAAACGAGCCAATTCTTCAACCGCCCATCTTTTCTTTGATAATCCAATGTCTGCTACGAACAAAAAAGATTCAAAGCCATTTGCTGGTTTATTTTCAACCCACCCTCCTGTCCAAGATCGAATTGCTCGACTGCGTAATATCAACGAAGTCAATAATGGCTAAGAAAAAAACCGATAAAAAACCAGTCGCAAAGTCTGCCGTTAGTTCATCCGGTAAATCCACGGCTAAAAAAGAGAATAATAAAGATTTTCTCGAAGAATTAGAGGTCGAGTCCAAGCCATCATTAGTTAATTTGTATCGAGAATACAAAGCAAAATTTAGCAAAAAAATCGATGCTCACAACAAAAAGATAACCAAAAATGCTGGCACCGCTCAGACTCATGAAGTGAAGCAGATCAAGAAACCGCGGCATAAAACCAAACACCAATCATTTCGCTTAACACCACCATCATTTCATGATAATTCAGCAATCCCAAATGCTTTTACTCTGTTCTTGAGAAGTTTGAAGTTCATCTGGGATCACCCATTTAGTTTTACGTTCTTCGTGTTCAGCTATGGAGTTATTCTGTATTTTGTTGCCCCAGAAGCACTAACTAGTACTAACGACGTAACCTATAGCGGAATAATTACCGTCATAGCCACGTTAGCGACAATTCGTTTAGTCCGACATGCTGACTCAAATGACTACCGAGGTATTCGTGATGCTTACTACAATGGAATGGCACAGCTTGTGCCATTCTTGCTAATCGTAATTATTTTTGCTGTGCAAACATTGCCTATGGCAGCTGGAGTTTTTGTCTATGACACGATTATTAATAACCAACTTGCGATTACACCAATCGAGCAATATATACCGTATGCGCTATTGCTCATACTCTCGATTCCTACTTTGTTCTGGATATCGTCAACCATGATGGCTATGTATATCGTTACGTTGCCAGGCGCTACGCCGTTACGCGCGTTGCAGTTATCAGGTGAATTGGTCAATGGTAGGCGCTTTCTTGTCTTACGAAAAATTGTCACGTTGTTTTTAATAGTGGGTGGATTACTAGTTTTTCTCCTATGGTGGTTTAGCGAAAACGGCTGGCAACAATCTGTTGATATTGCACCAGTAATTTTTTATATAATCGTTATTCCAATCAGTCAGGTCTATCTCTTCAAACTCTATCGAAGCCTTTTGCAATAATATGAATATAGCTCATGCGAAAAAACGAGTTGAAGTTTTGAAGCAAACCATCGATGATTATCGATATAATTATCATGTTTTAAATAAATCAATCATGAGCGAGGAAGCCGCAGATAGCCTCAAGCATGAGCTATCACAACTCGAGGAGCATTACCCTGATCTGGTCACAGTTGACTCGCCTACGCAGAGAGTTGCAGGAAAAGCATTGGAAGGTTTTAAAAAATATAAACATAGCCAACGAATGTTAAGTCTAAATGATGTTTTTTCGAGCGAAGAGCTTCAAAAATGGATTGATAGACTTCAAAAACTCCAGCTGGATTGGCAGCCTCGGTTTCATTGTGACGCAAAACTTGACGGCCTAGCACTTATCTTAATTTACTAAAATGGACAATTAGTGCAGGCTGCGACACGAGGGGACGGCGTTACAGGCGAGGATGTTACGGTTAACGTCAAAACTATTCAGAGTATACCCTTGCAGTTGCGAGGTAACAATATACTTTATCTCGATAAAATAGAAGTTCGTGGAGAGGTGTTAATATACAAAAATGACTTTATTCAACTAAATAAACAAAGAGAATTTGATGGTCTTGAACCTTTTGCAAATCCTCGTAATACTGCTGCAGGTACGCTTCGCCAGCTTGATTCAAAAATAGTGGCTGAACGACCACTCAAGTTCCATGCCTGGAATGTTTATCACCCTACAATAAAAACACATCAACAAGCTTATGAAATTGCCTCTGAGCTTGGATTCATTGTTAATATGGAAGCGAAGATAGTTAAAACTAGTGCTGAAATCGAAGAATATCTTGAGTTATTAAAACAGTCTCGTGGTGATTTGCCGTATCATATCGATGGAGCGGTAATTACCGTTAACGATAACCAGGCCAAGCAAGATTTTGGAGTTGTAGGCAAAGCCCCTCGTGGGGCTGTGGCTTATAAGTTTGCAGCAACCCAGTCGACAACAGTAGTAAAAGACATTGTACTCAGTCTTGGCAGAACTGGCGTTGCTACACCAGTCGCGGTTTTTGAGCCGGTTATTATTGATGGCACGACCATTCAACATGCATCACTTCATAACGCCGATGAGATCACCAAAAAAGATATTCGTATTGGGGATACGGTAATTGTTTACAAAGCAGGTGATATTATACCGCAAGTGCTCGAAGTGATTGAAAGCTTGCGGCCGAAAGCTTCAAAGAGATTTGATTTTGAACGAGCTTCAGAGAAACAGTTTCCAGGCACTACTTTTGAGCGTAGCGGGGATGAAGTTGCATATCGTGTAAAAAATTATTCTGGAACAGAGATGCTGAAACGTAGTTTACAACATTTTGCCTCAAAGTCTGCTCTCGATATCGAATACCTTGGTGAGAAGAATGTGGCTGCCTTAGTTGACACTGGTTTAGTTTGCTCTCTAGCTGATATCTATAAAATCGAAGAAGCTGATTTATTAGAGCTTGATCGTTTTGCTGAGGTTTCTGCGAAAAATCTTGTTGAATCAATTCAAAATTCGAAAAAGCCAAACCTTGGTCGATTTATTCATGGGCTTGGTATCCGTCACGTTGGTCAGCAAACAGGAAATGAGCTGGCTAAATATTTTGGGAGTCTTGAAAAACTTAGCCAGACAACTCTGGAGGAATTAGAAGCAGTGGACGGAATCGGGATGATTATGGCAGAGAGTATCGTTGGCTGGTTCTTGGATGATGATAACCAGAGCTTAATCGATAATTTTAAAAAGTATGGTGTTAAGCCCGAGCCGATCAAAGTCGTTGCTAATCAAAAGCTGGTTGGTAAAAATTTCGTCGTTACCGGCACCCTCGAATCTATGGGTCGACAAGATGCAGCCGATAAAATCGAAGCGCTCGGTGGTACCTTTCAAAAGTCTGTCGGTAAAACGACAGATTATCTCGTGGCGGGGAAAAGTGTTGGGCAGTCAAAGCTCGAAAAAGCCAAAAAGAATAATATAGAGGTGCTTGATGAAGCAAAGTTTATTGAACTACTCGGCTAGGTTTATTAGCTAAATAATTTCACAATCTTTTCGAATGATCGTTTTAGCTCACTGAACTGATCAACTGGCTCAGTGATGATTTGTTGCATGTTCTTCTTTCCACCATACTTGAAGTAGTTGTAGATGACGAGCAAACCTAACCCCGTTGGGCTACGGCGGAGTCCTTGTGCAGCAGCGGCTTTGATTGAAAACTCTTGGTTGAAACTATTAATTTCTTTGCTCTCTGCAGGAGAGAGTTTGCGTGGCAATATGGATTTGACGACAAATCGGGTGATCAAAAAAAGAATTGATAAAACAAAAAGCCAGATGGCTAGTGGAAGAGTTGCTAAAAGCCACCACGCGGAGAAATCAACGGTCAACCAAATCGAACCTAGGAAAAGAATCAAAGAGAGTCCCGTGAGAATTGCCACGGTGCGCACGAGGTATTTCTGCAGAAATAAGCTGATGATAGCTCGTACGGCTTTGGTAGTAGCTTGTGTGTTATTCATAAAACTATGATAGCAAACAGAACCATGTTTTATCGAGTAATGCTTGTGCTATAATTAAAATGACTTATGTGGCGCTCGTGTGGAACTGAGTGTCATTTTCTTTTTTAGTTTAATTAGAAAAGTGGGCTGACACGCAGGGTGGGACCACAGGAGAGAGGTGGTGGTAAGAATATTTGTAACTTTATTATGCTAAAGCTTGCAAGAATCTAGAGAGAGCTATATTTAGCTTAAATAGATGGAGCTAGCGATGACAGACTCGGAAGTACCAGCAAGTGAAGTGCCAATCAGATTAAGATCAGTGAGGATTGAGGATTTTGACGGAGCAAGACATGCATATCGTGAGTTAAAAGGTTTAGATCGGCAGTTGCTAAGAGATAATAGAGAATTATTTCCAGAGGGGTTGTCTGTTCAAGATTTCTCGCCTGATTCAGACAGCGAAGGCAGCCTTCCGTGTGGACAAGACGAGTGCACTGCAACCAATGTGGTGCCAAATGAGTGGGCCGAAGGTTTCGTGGACGTTGGCGTAGCCTGTAAGCTTGACGGAACTCTTCCGTACGCAGAACAGATAGAAGAGCGCACCCGATGTCTCGGAGCCGCTGCACAAGTGTTTGCTGATTATATCAATAATGCAATTACGCAAAGTACTTAATAGTCGGTTCGTATTTCTCGATATCTAGAAATTGAACCATCATGAGGGGCGTCTTTCATTTGTCTAACCCGTAGAGTTTTAGTTACCTCATTTACCAGTATTTATTGTAAATCTTAATAACTAATTTCTGTTCATCGCTTAAAGTTTATCAATAAGAGTAGTAAGGAAAAGAGCAGCCCGAGTTGTGAATTTATTTCGCATCCGGCGCGATGAGAAAAATCGTAGGTTTGTCTCATGAGGTTTCTGGTGGAGATACAGGGACTCAAACCCTGGACCTCTTCGCTGCCAGCGAAGCGCTCTATCAGCTGAGCTATATCCCCTCGTCGAAGATATCTATAAACTTCATACAAAAAATGTGATTTTTCGGTTAGAAGTTCTTCGAATCTTCTCCTCTACAATTCATAAACACTTCGTTAGTTTATGAATTGTTTGGCTCGAGCAAAAATGCTCGAGATGTATATTCTACTATTAGATAGGCTGTTCGGGCAAATATGTTTGCTTTTGGTGTTTACTACTAGAGAAGGTATAATTCAAAGTTATGAAACGATTCAAACCATTAGACTTCGAGCAAAAATGGCAAAAGGTCTGGCAGGAGACTGATTTGTACGCTGCTGAGGATTTTTCTGAAAAGGAAAAATACGTTATGTTGACGGAGTTTCCATATCCATCAGGTGCAGGTTTGCATCTCGGTCACGTCCGTGAGTACACACTCGGCGACATCATGGCTCGGCGCAAGCGAATGCAGGGCTATAACGTGCTTTACCCGATGGGCTACGACGCTTTTGGTTTGCCAACTGAAAATTACGCGATTAAGAATAAAATCGCTCCCCAAAAAGCCACTGCTGATAATATCGCTAACTTCCGTAATCAATTTGACCGTTTAGGCTATAGCTTTGACTGGAATCGACAGGTTAATACGACCGATCCAGATTACTACAAATGGACACAGTGGTTATTCCTGCAATTCTTTAAAAACGGCTTGGCTTATCAGGACGAAGTAGCTATCAACTGGTGCCCAAAGTGTAAAACAGGCCTAGCTAACGAAGAGGTGGTAGACGGCAAACATGAGCGTTGCGACACAATTGTCGAGAAAAAATTACTCAAGCAATGGATGATGCGAATCACTGACTATGCCGACCGATTAATCGAAGGCTTGAAAACAGTCGATTATCCAAGCCGAATCGCCGACCAGCAGATTAATTGGATTGGCCGTAAAGAAGGAATTAATATTACTTACAAAATAGATAATCTTGATGCTGATCAAGAAATTACTTGCTTTACAACTCGCCCCGACACTAATTTTGGTGCAACTTTCCTCGTAATTGCGCCAGAGCATCCTTTAGTCCAAAAAATGACTGATCGCGAATATGTTCCAAATGACAACGCCACTAATGCGGAAAAAATAGCGCAGTATGTTGATGAGATAAAAAATAAAAGTGATATAGATCGACAATCCGAAGGCCGCAAGAAGACAGGTGTATTTACTGGTTTTTATGTTACTAATCCTTTGAATGGAAAGCGATTACCGATTTGGATTTCCGATTTTGTGTTGATGGGGTTTGGAACAGGTGCGGTTGTTGGAGTGCCTGGGCATGATGAGCGCGACTTTGAATTTGCTACTAAGTTCAGTATTCCTGTGGTTAGAGTTGTGGTTGGAAAAAATGGTAAGAAAGGCGAGATAACTGATGTCTCTGATGTCCAAGAAGCTGAAGGGGTTATGGTTAATTCTGATTTTCTTGATGGTATGGAGATTATGCAAGCTAAAGAAGCAATTAAAGACCACATGGAAAAAACCGGCATGGGCAAGCGCATAGTCAGCTACAAGCTGCGCGATTGGATTTTCAGTCGGCAACATTATTGGGGTGAACCCATTCCTATTATTCACTGTGACAAATGCGGAGCCATCGCTGTACCGGACGAAGATTTGCCTGTTGAGTTACCCAAGGTAAAGAATTACGAACCGACAGATACGGGTGAAAGCCCTCTTGCGGCAATAACCGACTGGGTAAATACAACTTGTCCAAAATGTGATTCACCAGCCAAGAGAGAAACAGATACTATGCCAAACTGGGCTGGTTCGAGTTGGTATTACCTACGGTACTTCGATGCCAAAAATGATCAAGTATTTGCCGACAAAAAGAAGCTCGACTATTGGGGCTCGGTAGATCTCTACCTTGGGGGCATGGAACACACTACGCTACACCTCCTTTATAGTCGATTCTGGCATCAGTTTCTATATGACCAAGGATTGGTGCCGACACCTGAGCCGTATCTTGCACGACGTGGTCAAGGTATCGTTTTGGCCGAAGATGGCGCGAAAATGAGCAAAAGTAAGGGTAATGTCAGTGATCCAGTCGATATAATTGATAGTGGCTACGGGGCTGATGCAACGCGTATGTCGATTGCCTTTTTATCACCATTTGATCAAACTACACCGTGGAATCCAAATGGTGTTCCAGGAATGTATCGTTTCTTACAGCGAGTTTGGGATGTTGTACAAGATTATATTGTTGCTAAAAATGATTCACAAAAACTAAGCTCGATAGGTAGCGAGCTGGCAGTTGAGCTAGAAAGTGAATTAAATAAATTTATTCTTGATATTGATGATGACCTCTCGAATATGCGCTTTAATACTGCTCTTGCTAAGCAGATGAAATTTAGTAATTTTGTTCGTGAGATGGTTGAAAAATTTCCATTTAATGCTTCTTCTGAACTCTGGCAGCAAGTTATCGAAGCTAGCTTGAAGCTACTTGCTCCTTATGCCCCACACATGACCGAAGAACTCTGGCAACAACTCGGCGTTGGTGAATCAATTCACGTTAGTGTCTGGCCTAAAGGTAATCGATCAAAAATTATTGAAGGTGTTATAACTATCGTCATTCAAGTTAATGGTAAGGTCCGTGGTTCTATCGAAGTCATTGCGGGAAATGGCGAGGAAGCTAATGTACAAGCTGCTAAAGAGAATGAAAATGTGACAAACTTCATCGGAGATAAATCAATTCGAAAAATAATCTATATTTCTGATAAATTAATAAATTTCGTTGTTGGCTAGCAAGTAGCACCAACCTTATTTTGCTTGTAACTAGACCAGATTTAAGCTACAATGTCTCGTGAGTTATATCAGTAGTTCAAGGAAGGGACAACAATATGCCAGAACCAAAGAAGCAAACGTCACCTCGCCGTAGTGGCAATCGCCGAAGTCATCATCTTCGTCAGCTTGCAAAGCGTGTCAATGGTCGTTCACCGATCAAAGTTATGCTTGGCAAACGTAAAAAAATCGTATAGTTCAATACAAAAACCTTAAAAAAATGGAGGGGTACGCATGGCCAGCAATCGGCACTTAGGCAGAATCGTTGCACTACAGTGTCTGTACGAGCTCGATTTTCGCAGTGAACTCGGCGACCATGCTGATGTTGACGAACTTCTTTCACGCAATCTAGTGCAATACCAATCACAGATTGATGATAAGAAGTTTGTCAAACAAATTGTCGAGGGAGTTCAAGAGCTGAGAGACAAGCTTGATGCAATTTTAATTCCATTGGCGCCCGACTGGCCGATTGATCAGATTGCAGCAATTGATCGTTCAATCCTCAGAATCGGACTGTGGGAGTTGACCTACAGCAAGGAGGCTCCTCCAAAAGTAATTATCAACGAAGCTGTCGAGCTTGCTAAGGAATTTGGTGGTGATAACAGTTCAAAATTTATTAATGGAGTGCTCGGTACCGCCTATCGAAACATCTCTGAACCAACTGACGCTAAAACTGACAAGAAATCTGCCGAGGCTAAGCGTAAAGAAAGTGAGAAGAAATAATGGCAAACTTTGACAACGCAAAGAAGTTTTTTAAACGACCAGCGATTCAGAAAGTTTTGCGCGAGCAAACTGCTGGTGGGGTAATATTTCGCCGTGATAAAAAAGGTGGCATTGAATTCCTAATGATTCAAGATGCCAAAGATCGTTGGACTATTCCTAAAGGTCATATCGAAGAAGGCGAGAAGCCAGACGAAACTGCCCGCCGTGAAATCAATGAAGAAACCGGCTTGAAGGAAATGACGATTCATAAATGGATAGGTAAAGTTAACTTTCGCTACCGTCGTGAGCAGAGTCTAGTGCTGATAACCATGCAGGTATTTTTAGTTGAAGCGCTTGGAAAATCAGATGAAATAAAAAAAGAAGAATGGATGAACGACATTAAATGGTTCAGTGCCAATGAAACATTGGATAAAATCGAGTACGAAGATATTGGCAAACTTTTCTTACTAGGTTTGAAAAGAATACGAAGTCAGAAGCTCGGACTGAAAAAGTAATATGAGTGAGTTTGATTATGCACAATTCGCAAAATCTAAACTAGGTGTTATTTTTAATGACCAGAAACTCCTCGAAACGGCACTAACCCACCGAAGCTGGTTGAACGAACATCGAAAAAAACGAGGGTTGGAGCATAACGAGCGTATGGAATTTTTAGGCGATGCTGTGCTTGAACTTGTGACCACGCGTTTTCTTTACTTAACACATGCTGAAGCAGAAGGGATTCTAACTAATTGGCGAAGTGCGCTGGTCAGAACCGAATCGATTGGTTTGGCAGCTGATAAACTTCAGGTTTGGGATGTGTTGCATCTCAGCCGCGGAGAAAAGAATGCTAATTCCCGAGCCAGACTTCAAATTCTTGCCAATACGTATGAGGCACTTGTAGGTGCAGTTTATCTTGACCAAGGGTACGATGCTGCATCAGACTTTATTCATAAGAGTCTCTTAGTTACACTTGATGAAATATTAGAGACAGGTTCATGGCAAGACTCTAAGTCGCAGCTTCAAGAAGTCATTCAAGCAACTGTTGGTGTCACGCCGTCGTATAAAGTACTAGATGAGATTGGTCCCGATCACGAGAAGATTTTTACTGTTGGCGTATTTGTCGATGGTCAACAAAAAGGGCAAGGCAAAGGTCCTAGCAAACAACTAGCGCAACAGTCTGCGGCTGAAGATGCCTTAAAGAACGCTCAAGTTAAGGCAGATAGTTGACACCCCAAGGCTATATCTGTATTATTAGCACTAAATTCTTAAATAATTTGAATCAAACGAAGGAGTTAGAACAAGTATGTTAACACTGAGATTACAGAGAACTGGACGAAAGAAACTGGCAATGTATCGCTTGGTTGCCCAAGAACACGGACGCAGCCCAACCAGTGGACGCGTTGCTGCTTTTCTTGGAAATTATAATCCTCATAAAAAAGAATTTAATTTCAACAAAGAAAAAGTCGAATTTTATCTTAAAAATGGTGCGCAGCCGTCAAATCGTGTAGCAATGTTACTCGAAAAGAACAAGGTGAAACTTCCTGAATGGGTCAAGATTCACAGAGCCCCCGAACCACCAAAGAAAGAAGAAGCTCCAGCCGATGATGTAGCTATCGAAGAGCCTACTGAAGATGACTTGGCGGATAAAGCAGAAATCGCTGAATCTGAAAAAGAAGCTACAAAAGAGTAGCTTTTAACTAAAAAGTGTCATGTTTGCGGCTCTACGCGCTTGGATGCTATAATTGATTTTGTACATAATAACTCGCGACTGTAAAAATTCGGGACGCGACAATAATTGAGGAGAAATTGTGTCTACAGAAATTGATAAAGAATTTGTTGAATACATAGTAAAAGCATTAGTTGGTAATCCTGACGATGTTCAAATTGAACGAACCATCGATGAGAAGGGTGTATTGTTGATGCTTACGGTTAACCCAGAAGATCTTGGTCGCGTTATCGGTAAGCGTGGTAATACCGCTCAGAGTATTCGTACTTTGCTGCGTGCGCTAGGTACTAAGAATGACGCTCGATACAACTTGAAGATTGTCGACAATGGCCCGGAGAAGCCTGATCGCGCTCCTAGACCACCCCGCGAAGAACATCATGACGACAGATATACTGCTGATAATAACCAGTCATTAGCCGTAGCAGATGATTCTAGTAGCGATGATAATCGTGTATCAACGGATAGCGGCTCGCGCTGGGCTCATTTACGAAGCGATAATGACGATTCTACTAATGACGATTCTAGTTCGAATGATGATAATACTGACGATGAAGAGGTTGAAGAGGAAAGTGTTGTCGAAAAGACAAGAAAAGAACTTGCAGACCTTGATGATCTCGATATATAATCATTACCAGTGCTTCAGGAAAATTTAAGTCCTAAGGCTTAAAAAATAAAAACACGTTCTTCGCTTCAAAATAAAGCGGAAAGAGGTTTATGTGTCACACCGACTTGGTATGAGTCGGTGTGTTTTTTTGTTATACTTTTATACATATTATGAAAATTATTTTTATTTCGATTTTCCCTGAGATGATTAAACCGTATTTTGAAACATCGATGATGCGAAAGGCGAACGAACTATCGATTGCTGATTTTGTTTTTATTAACCTACGAGATTTTGGAACAGGTCCACGCTCACAAGTCGACGATATGCCCTATGGCGGCGGCGATGGAATGATTCTTCAGATAGAACCGTTGAGTAAGGCGATTGAAGCAGCGAAAACGATCTCTCCCGGTGCAAAAGTTCTCTTGACTGCAGCTGGAGGAGAAAACTGGAGACAATCTCGTGCTCGTAAGATTGCCAGTGATAACAGGGATTTGATTATAGTCTGTGGACGCTATGAAGGCGTAGACGAGCGTGTTATGTGCTACATCGATGAAACAGTTAGTATCGGCCAATACGTGCTTACCGGCGGTGAGTTAGCGGCCATGGTGATCGCAGATAGTGTAGTCCGTTTACTCGATGGTGTGCTCGGCGGAGAAACGTCGGCTAGTGACGAATCATACGAGAAAGATGAAAATTATATTGAATTCCCTCAATACACAAGACCAGCTAAATATAACGGTATGGAAGTCCCGGAAATTTTACTGAGTGGTAATCATCAAAAAATTGCAGATTGGCGAAGACAGCAGAGTGAGCTTCGATCTCTCTGAAGGCAAGACCGGCCTAGTCAGTTGTTAGCATAAACTATTTAAACTTCTTTAATCGTACCGCAAGCTAGACGAGGACCACCGCTGTGACCGCTGCCAGACTCTCCAGGCGTGTAGGGATCTTCGTTACCATGGACCATCAGCGAGGTTCCTTCAGGAGCGGAATCTTTACCTAGCAGAGAAACAGGACCATCGCTTAATGTGACACGAGTTGTTATGGTCTCTAGTATTCCTGTGCCATCTTCATCGATTGTAATACAAGGTAAATCACCGGAATGGTAGCCGTGATTAGCATCAGCGTCAGAGTTACCATTCGGTCCTGGGTCAAAATGACCGCCAGCACATTTAAATCCGTCGCAGTCACAAGAAGCTTTTTCGTGTATGTGTACGGCATGCTTACCTGGTGTTAGAATTGATGGGGAGCCCTTAAGCTTCAGACGAATATGAACGTATTTCCAGCCATCGACATCATATTCGGTGAAGATTGCTTCACCCTTAATTGATGGTCCTTCAACCTTCGCCTTAGCTGTCTTTGTTTGGTGTATAGTATCGGCTTGTAATGAAACGTTCATGTAATTCTCCTAATTAATTCACCTTACTAGTATATCATCTTGAAAACACGAGAATTGTCAGTTTCAAATTTTAAGAACAGTAAAAATAGCTATTGCAAGTGGCTAGTCCTCAAAACCGTTTGGATTCTGTGATTGCCAACGCCAACTATCAGTACACGCATCCTCGACTGATTTAAAGCTATGCCATCCAAGCTCTCGACTGGCTTTTCCTGGGTCAGCGATAACAGTAGAGATATCACCAGGTCTTCTGTCTGTCAGTTTATAGGGAATGTCTTTACCGCTGATATCTCTAAAAATTTGAATAAGTTCGAGGACGGACGTTCCGACACCGGTGCCTAAGTTATATGCGTTAAATCCAATGAGGTTATCAATCTTCTGCAGTGCGGCTAAATGGCCTGTTGCTAGGTCCTCGACATGAATATAATCTCGTACTCCAGTACCGTCGAAGGTATCATAGTCGTCGCCAAACACAGAAACCATTTCATGTTTACCAATTGCAGCTTGTGAAACGTATGGGAGAAGGTTGTTGGGCGGACCATTCGGTGATTCGCCCAACAAACCTGAATGATGAGCACCGATTGGATTAAAATATCGAAGCGCACATATTCTCCAATCACCACGAGCTGCGATGTCGGATAAAATCGTTTCAGCCATCAATTTTGTTTGACCATATGGGTTGATTGGCCCTAATGAAGCAGATTCGCTTAGTGGGCTAGTATTTTTAGGGTCATAAACTGTGGCTGAGCTGCTAAAAATTAGCTTATGGACAGAGTATTTTTTCATTATTTCGAGCAACGTTATTGTCGAGATTAGATTATTGTCATAGTACTCTAATGGTTGCTGCTTTGACTCACCTACAGCCTTGAGGCCGGCAAAATGTATGACAGAATCGAAAGCATGATTGCTAAAAATTTCATCGATACCATCAGCATCGCGAAGATCAACCTCGTAGCTAATGACTTTTTTACCCGTAATTTGAGATACTCGTTCGAGGCTTTTTGGTGATGAGTTGGCGAAATTATCAACCACTATTGGCTCATAGCCAGCTTCAATGAGCTTAATAACCATGTGACTGCCTATATAGCCAGCTCCGCCAGTAACTAAAACCTTTTTATTCAGGAAAAATGACATAAAACTAGTGTATCATTTTTAGTTATCACGTTTCTGGTTATCAATAAATTACAAATGAAACATAGGATATCATTTAATGAATGCAGGGCTACATTAGCTTACAAAGGTGATAGCTATACCGGTTTTGTCGCCTCGGCCAGTTCGACCGATGCGGTGGGTATAGTCGTCATATGTCTGAGGCACATCATAATTGATTACGTGAGTGATGTCGTCGACATCAATACCTCTTGCTGCTACGTCAGTAGCGACTAGGATTTTAATTTCACCATTTTTAAATTTCCGTAGAGCTCTCTGGCGTTGACCTTGGCTTTTGTTCCCGTGCATTGCATCAGTTGAGAATCCACGAGTTGCTAGCTCGTTACCAAGTCGTTCTGTCTGTCGCTTAGTTTCACAAAATATAATTGTTCGGTTGACGTTATCACCATTCAGAATATCATGTAGTTTTTCTATTTTTTCAGAAGGCATTCGAAACTTAACAACTGATTGTTCAACATTATCACTTGTTTCAGCGGTACGCGCCATAATAGTAACGGGTGAGAACGTGAAGCTTTTGATAAGGTCTTCAATAGTACGGCTCATCGTCGCAGAAAAGAATAATGACTGTCTTTCAGTTGGTAATTCGCTAAGTATAGCTCGTACATCATTGACGAATCCCATATCGAGCATTCGGTCTACCTCATCAAGTACAACTGAGCTCACATCGTCAAGACGTAGTGTTCGTCGTTCAATGTGGTCCTGGATTCGTCCAGGAGTACCGATGATTATTTCTGGTCGGTGCTTTAGGTCATTAAGCTGTCGTCCAATTGGAGCACCACCAATAAGTAATGCATCATGTAGTCGGGTTCCTTTACCTAAACTTCGTGCTTCTTGCTGAATTTGTAGCGCAAGTTCACGAGTTGGAGCAACGATAAGTATTTTTTCACCACGATGTTTCATCATTTTTTCGAACAAAGGCAGTAAGAAAGCAGCTGTTTTACCGGTACCAGTGTTGGCGATACCGATAACATCTTTGCCTTCGAGTGCTACTGGAAGTGCTTTATCCTGGATTTGCGTTGGCTTTTCAAAACCTTTTTTGGCGAGATTCTCTTTTAAAATATTACTCATTGCAAAGTCACTGAAGCTATTTTCAGGAGTGTACTCAGTTGTCTCGACTGGTTTTGCTGCTTTAACGAACCGTTTTGGGTCGATTGATTTACCTCGGCTAAAGCCACCCCGACGACTACCGCCACCACCACTTCGTCCACCACCACGGAAGTTTGGTTTTCGTCCGCCGCCATTATTTGATGATCCACGCCCAGGGCGCGAGTTTGAATTATTGTACATAAAAATATATCCTATTCTAATTAGTTATTGTTATTAAATATGTGTAGGTATTTATTGAAAAATACGTCAGTTGCTCTTTTATGAAGCCTAACGTATTTGTCTAACACTCATAACAATCATTGGATTCAAGAAAAAACAATCAAAATCTATAATATCACGACTGAGAATTAAATCCTAATTTTTGTCAAATTTCTTCCTCAATTTAGAAGTAGTATGTATTGCTGTTGTGGCTATAGCCAACTGTGTTATACTCTACCCAAGCAAGTAGCAAAAGTAGTTTCACCGTTTTTAGACCGTTTGGAATAAATATCACGGCAAGAAGATACAAGGGCGAGTTGTGATATAAGTAAAGAAGGGATCAAAATGGATCAAAATAGTAAAATTTATGTAGGTGGTTTAGCCTACTCAACAACTGAGGCTGAGCTCGAGGAATACTTCGCGCAATACGGTACAGTTAAGAGTGCTAGTATCATCATGGACCGCGAAACTAATCGCTCAAAAGGCTTTGGTTTCGTTGAAATGTCAACACCCGAAGAGGCTGATGCAGCTATCGACGCGTTGAACAACCAAGAGTTCGCTGGTCGTCGTTTGACGGTCAACAAAGCTCGTCCACAAACTGACCGACGCTCAGGCGGCGGCGGTGGCAATGGCGGCGGAGGTGGCGGAAGCTTCCGACGTAGCAGCTACTAATAGTAGTAACCTACTAAAAAAACGAGAGTTCTAGTAACTCTCGTTTTTTATTTCATTTTTTTGGAGTATTACTAGTAATTATTGTCGATTAGTGTAATAATGCTCTGATATGCGAAAAGAAAATATACGAAATATTGCAATTGTGGCTCATGTTGACCACGGAAAAACAACCTTAGTTGATGGCTTGCTCAAGCAAACTCAAACTTTTTCTGAACATGAAAGTGAAATGAACCAAGATCTAATAATGGATTCTGGTGACCAAGAAAAAGAACGCGGCATTACTATTACCGCCAAGATTACTGCAGTGAACTATAATAACCATAAAATCAATATCATTGATACGCCAGGACACGCTGACTTTGGTGGTGAAGTAGAACGAACGCTTAATATGGCTGACGGTTGCTTGCTTGTAGTCGATGCTCAAGAAGGCCCTATGCCACAGACTAAGTTTGTGCTGAAGAAAGCATTCGAGGCTGGATTGAAGCCAATAGTTGTTATTAATAAGATTGATAAACCAGGAAGTGATCCCCATAAAGTTGAAGACCAAATCGCTGATTTGTTCCTTGAACTAGCTACTGACGAAGAGCAGCTTCATTACACAACTCTCTACGCAATTGGTCGCGCTGGTAAATCATGGATAACAATGCCAGATGACCCTTCAGCAGAAGCTGACCTTATCCCCGTTTGCGACGCTATCCTTGAAGGAATTCCAGCTCCAGATGTTGATGATGGCGCAGGTTTGCAGGTTCTAGTCACAGCACTTGACTGGGATAACTTCCTCGGAAAATACGCAATTGGTCGAATCTATCGTGGCAAAGCCACAAAAACACAATCTGTCAGCATAGTTGACTCCAACAACACTCCGATTAATGCCAAGATTGATAAATTGTTTATACACGAAGGGTTGGGGCGAACCGAAGTCGACTCGGCTGAAGCCGGCGAAATCGTGGCTATTACAGGACTTGGTAATATTAAAATTTCTCAGACGATTACGTCGGTAGAAAGTCCCGAAGCATTGCCAGAAATCAAACTTGAACCACCGACATTGTCGATGTATCTTGGCCCGAATACCTCTCCATATAAAGGCAAAGAAGGTAAATTCACGACTTCTCGCCAAATTGGTGATCGTCTAAAAAAAGAACTAGAAACCAACATTGGTCTTGAAGTTGCGGATGAAGGAATTGGTTTTACTATTAAGGGGCGCGGCGAACTTCACCTGAGTGTCTTGATTGAGACGATGCGCCGTGAAGGTTTCGAGCTTGAAGTTGGTAATCCGAAGGTTGTTATGATCGAAGAGGATGGGAAGAAGCTTGAACCATACGAAGAAATTACTGTTGATATACCAAATGAGTTTGCTGGAACTATTCAGTCAGAATTTGGTAAGCGAAAAGCCCAGTTAATTGAACAAGTTCCGATTGATGATCAAAACACGAAGTTAGTCTACGAGATGCCAACCAGAACACTTCTTGGTATGCGTACAATCTTGGTCACCGAGACTAAAGGAACTGTCATCATGAATAGCCTTATGAGCGGCTATAAGCCTGTTGGTGCTAGTTTGCAACAACAACGAAACGGAGTCTTGATTGCTTGGGAAAATGGGGTTGCGACACCGTACTCACTCGTGAACGCTGAAAGTCGTGGAACTTTGTTTATCTCGCCGGGCGATACAGTCTATCTCGGTCAAATCGTTGGACTCAACACACGAAACGAAGACATGGACATCAATATAACCAAAGAAAAACATTTAACAAACATGCGCGCTAGTGGAAGTGACGGTACAGTGAAATTAACGCCTGCTATTAAGCTCAGCCTCGAGCAAGCAATTGATTTTATCGAAGAAGATGAATTACTCGAGGTCACACCTGAATCACTCCGACTCCGGAAGCGTGAACTCGATCGAAACAAACGCAAAAAGAGATAAACTTAGACAAAAAATCGAGTAGAATATCTTTCACTAACTATTTTTGGCCGTTTTCGTTAAACTTTGCCAAGCACTAACGTAATGCTGTATAATATTTTTAATTTACCATGGCAGCTCTGCTTATATTAAAAAAGGAGGAATTTATGAAAATGAGGAAAATATTTAGTAGATTGATCGTACTCAGTCTATTTGTTAGCTTTGCGGTAATAGTGCAGACTAGCAGTGTTTCAGCTGCAACCTATAGTGTGACTACCAACGCCAATGCGGGTGCGGGGAGCTTGCGTCAAGCAATAACAGATGCCAACGCGAATCCGGGTGCAGACGAAATAACTTTCAATGTTCCAGGCGCTGGTCCGCATGAAATTGTCACCACGAGCTATTTACCCGTTATAACCGAAGGAACATATATAAATGGATCATCGCAGCCGGGTACAGTTTGCGGTACCGCAAGTATGCAGCCACAAATTATTATTAAAGGCTATTCTCGTCTTGACTTTGGTGCTACTTCTGATAACAGCGCAATTCGTGGCGTTGCTTTTCCTAATAGTATGGTTGTCGGGCATAATTCGGTGTATTTATCATCAGATAATTTCACCTTAACATGTAGCTTCTTTGGTACGAGCGATGGCGCAACATCCGGTGATCGTGGAAACTTTAGAATTTTAGATGGAGCGCATAATGTTAGTATTGGCACAACAGACGAAGCTGATCGTAATATTTTCATTGGTGCAAATAGAGTCGCGCTAGAATCGGCAGCTGATTCAAGTGGAGTAATACAAAATAATTATTTCGGAACAAATCCTGCGGGGACTGAAATTGCTGGAAGTTATCCTTCCTACATTGCTTTAGGTGGAAGTTGGGATATCACAGCAAATATTTTTGCTTATAACCCAAACTTTACTGACTCAACGTCTTCAATAAATATTTATAATTATGGCAATGGAAGCAGTGGAAAAATTACTAAAAACTACGTAGGTACCGATAAGACCAGAACCAAAGATTTTGGTTCTGGTGCTGATTATGCTTATGCAATAAGTAATAATAGCTCTGATTATCTTGTTGGTGGCACTGACCCTGCTGATAAAAACTATATTTATAATTGGAATAGGGGTATTTATGGCTACAATAGTTCTGCGTTAGGGAACCAATTCAAAGATGTCTATAAGCCGATTGAGGCTTCAGAAGAGCCAAAGATACTTTCTTTTCAGGAGAATGGTAGTAACACTGATTTTGTGGTTGAGCTTCGTGATTCTTTTGATGATAATACCGATTATAGAGTAGAGCTTTATTCTAATCCGGCAGAGCGAAATAGCCGTGGTGGCTCAGACACTACGGACTTTATTGGTATGGAGACGGTAACTCGTGGAGACTATAGTGATAATCATACATTTACTATCACAGTTCCCGGTACTGGCTATACGAATCCAGCAGTCACCGCCACCAAGATTGATGATAGTGCCGATGGATTTGCAAGAACATCGGCAGTTGGCAAATACAAGATACCGACTGACTTGAAGTTTGAGAAAGTTGGAACGCTTCCGAGTTGTGTAGTTAAGGGCGACGACTTCAGCTACCAGGTGAAGATTACCAACAACGGCCCAAATACTATCGAAAACTTCGAGGTAGATTTTTATGATCAGAATGGTTTCTTCACCGATATTGACCCACAAATAACTGGCGGGACTGCCACCAGCGGTAGTCTTGATCCAGTACCAAACAACACAACTCGTTGGCTCTGGTCAGGAACGATCGCCGTTGGTAAAACTGTAATTATCACTGTTGATTCTAGCGTTAATCCAGCTAATGAAGATGCTTATGCGGAGCTTAATCCAAGACTTAACGACTATAACAGTGATTATTATCGAGACACTAATGATAATAACGGTAGCTTCTATCAAGACATACCAGTTTGTGGCAAGCAGGCTGATCTGAAGCTTGATTTTGAAAGAGTCTCTGGCGAGGTCTGTGTTACTCCGGGTGAACAAGATCGTGTTTATCGAACTACTATCACTAACAACGGCCCAAACCCAGTTACGAGCTTCGGCCTAGAAACACCATACGAAGGTGACGGAATGCATGAGAATATGGAGACGGAGTTGGTGGGAGGTACTGCTACCGAAACGACTAATTTTGCACTGGCTGATGGATATTCCGATCAGTGGGGTTGGCAAGGCGACTTGCAGGTTGGCGAAACGCTTATTTTCGAGACAGCGCTCGACATTGTAAACAGTACAGATAACAACGGCCAAAACTTGAGATATCGAGTGAGTCCGTATAATTCCGAGACTTATACTCGCGATTACTACGATACAAACAATAACAATAACTATAACGAGATAAACGGAAGGAGTTTTCGAGAGTATTACTGCGGTAGCACCTACAACCTTAGAATGGTAGAAACCAGTAACAATACTCAGAAATGTATCGAAGCGAATCAGAAAGATCGAACCTATAAATTTAGCATTACCAACGATGGCGACGAAACGATTACTACCTTTGCTGCAGGTGGTCAGTTTCCCTCAGATTCGTTTGAAAATATTCGGTTGAACGCGACTGGTGGTACTGGCTCGACAGCCTCGTTAGTAGACGCTAGCGACACGTTTGGGCCAGGAGCCTATATCTGGACGGGCACTCTTGCGCCAGGCAAAACACTGGAATTTACGCTTAAAGCAGATATAAAATCACCAAGCACCGAAGAACCACAGGAATTGTATCTTGGTGCTTTCATCCAAGACAAAGAAAACATCAGTAGTCAGCCGTATATTTATAAGTATGAGTTTTATTGCGACTATTTGATCGATGTTAGTAGCGAAATCCGGCTCGATGAGCCGGGTCTTATCGAAGGCCAGTCAGCTCGATATCGCTTGCTCGTAAAAAACGTTGGCGCCAAAACCTTAACTGGTGAAGAGGGAACAGCTATTTTCATGTATGCATATTTCTCTAGTGACCTTAATATTACTGATATCAATACGCCAGATGGGTTTAATTGCGAACAAGCCCCCGCTGAGTCCGTGCCAGAAATTGGGTATGAAGATGGATCCTTCTTAATTTGCGAACAATCAGGAGCAACTTCATTAGCGCCAGGGCAAAGTCTTGAATTTATCGTTGATGTTTCGGTTAGTCAAGTTACGACTAGTGTCTCAGGACTAAAGAAAACAGTTAAGATGTTTGCTTTCGCGCAATATGACCCCGACTTCTTTGAATTTCAACTCGCTTCCGAGGGTGGTTTGATTGATTTGTTTGGTTTTACTACTAATAGCTTCGCACAATATCTCGGTTCGCAATCTGGAAGTAGTTTTGATTTAGCCTCAACTGGCGGTGGTGTAAGTGGTCCGACTGCTCAAGTTTCGGCAACACCGATGGAGCAAATCAACGCACTAAATCAGGCTTATCGCGATGCACAGTTGGCGCGAAGTGGCGAAGATCAGCAGAAAGCCAAAGTTATTGGTTTGAGCATTGCGAGCTTTGCAGGAGTTGGGCTTGCTACAATATTGGTTCATTCTAGATTCAAGAAAACGCTGTATAAACTCTAGTATATCGTTTACTATGATGGTTGTACCAAGGAGAGTTTATGATGAAAGATAAGAAAAGACAATATTGGTTTAAGCGCCGAATGTACGGCTATGGCTGGATACCGGTCACGTGGCAAGGTTGGGCAAGTATAGCTGTCTTTTCGATTGTCTTAATAGGCGTAGGGCTAATCTTTCCACCTGATGAAGGTGCTGATGCTTTATCTTATGAGAGTGTTAGGTTTATAGCTATAGTAGCAGTTTTGATTGTTGGATTATTGCTCGTTTCTTATAAAAAAGGCCCAAAGCCAAAATGGCGCTGGGGAGCAAAGCCGACTGATAACAAAGACGAAGACTTTACGTTCTAAAAGGTTAGAAATTTGAGCTGTGGTACCATAGAGATACACAGATTTATGGAAAAGACTTCGCAGAAACTAATTATTGCATCTTCACGACTACCGGTGACAGTTT
>CAZUNB010000011.1:25329-29370 GCA_964622235.1 uncultured Candidatus Saccharibacteria bacterium
GTTTCAAAAGTCGATGGTGAATTGGTCTACGAACCAAGCTCTGGAGGCTTAGCAACGGGACTCGCGAGCGTCAGCAAATCGCAAGAAATGCAGTGGGTTGGTTGGCCGGGTATCAGTAGCGATGAGCTAACAGCTGATGAAGAACAAGAAATAATAAAAAAATTAGCCGAACTGAATTGCTTGCCAGTTTTTCTTAACGACACACAAATTGAAAATTTCTATGAAGGTTATTGCAATTCAACACTATGGCCATTGCTTCATTATTTTACTGAACGAATAATTAATCGTCAGATTTTCTGGGAGGCGTATAACCAGATTAACCAGCTTTTTGCAGAAACATTGAAGTCGGCAGCTGATCCTGATGATACAATCTGGGTACACGATTATCAGTTGATGCTTTTGCCTGGATTGATTCGCGACCAGGAGCACTCTGGTCGTATTGGATTTTTCCTCCATACGCCATTTCCTTCCTATGAAATTTTCCGAGTTTTACCTGAACGTGAAGCTTTACTAAATGGTTTACTGGGTGCTGATTTAGTTGGATTTCATACCTACGATTATGTTCATCATTTCCTCAGTAGTTGTTTGAGGAAACTTGGCTTAGAAAATCGAGAAGGTCAGATTTCACTGCCCGATGAGCGGCGAACTGTTGTAAGTGATGTCTTTCCGATCGGAATTGATTACGAGAAATTTGCTGGCACTGCTAGCAAGATAAAACCTAAAAAAACTAGAGGAAGAAAGTTGATACTCTCAGTTGATCGAGCTGATTATTCAAAAGGCATTCCTGAACGACTTGATGCATTCGGTTATTTTCTCAAACACAACCCAGGCTATCATCAGAAAGTTAGCCTAGTCTTGTTGGCGGTTCCGTCACGGGAAACGGTGGGCGACTACATTAAACTGCGAAATATTATCGAGCGGAAAATCGGGAGGATTAACGGCACGTATTCAACCGTTGATTGGTCGCCAATTACTTACTTGCGTCAGTCAATGCCTTTTGATGAACTCGTTGAGTTATACAAACAAGCTGATATTATGCTTGTGACGCCATTACGGGATGGCATGAACTTGGTTGCCAAAGAATATGTTGCTAGTAGAAGTGACCGTTCAGGCGTGCTGATATTAAGTGAATTAGCCGGTGCGGCGTCTGAACTCCCTGAAGCCTTGCTAATAAATCCAAGCAATCGAGATATGTTAGCACGCGCAATGCTTGATGCACTCGAGATGCCTATTAATGAGCAAAATAATCGAATCCAGAAGATGCAACGTCGTATATCTAATTATACCGTCCAAGTCTGGGCTAAAGATTTTCTCGATCAACTCAGTTTAACTAAGAAATTAGTCGTTGAAGTTAAGGCTTCTCTAAATAAAGAACATAGAGAAAGTCTGAAAGAGCAGTATAAAAAATCGAATAAACGATTGTTGTTACTTGATTACGACGGAACATTGCGGAGTTTTGTAAACAGTCCTGACAGCGATAAAGCTCGACCATCAAAAAGACTAATTGATATTCTCGTTAACTTGTCAGCTGATAAGAAGAATAAACTAGTCATAGTTAGTGGACGCCCTCGTTCGGCTTTAGAGCAATGGTTTAAAAATCTCGATATCGACCTCATCGCAGAGCATGGTGGCTGGAATCGAATATCCAGCAATTGGACGCGAGCAAAGTTCGATGGCACTGATTGGCGGCCGGAAATTATCACGCTACTGGAAAAGTACCATGAACGAACACCGGGGTCGATTGTTGAGCGAAAAGATTTTGCAGTTGTATGGCATTTTCGTAATGTTCAGCATGAACTTGCTTATGTCCGTATCAACTCATTGATCGCCGAGCTTGAGCATCTTTCGGAAGGTACTAATTTAAGTATCAATCGTGGTAACAAAATTATTGAAATCAAGCCTGCAGAGATAAACAAAGGAAACGCGATATCAGCAATCTTAGAGAACTCAAAATACGATTTTATTTTTTCTATTGGAGATGATTACACTGATGAGGATATGTTTAGATCGCTACCTGCTGGTAGCTTTACTATTAAGGTTGGCAAGGAGGCAACCCAAGCACAAATGCGGATGGATTCAGTTGCTGAGGTGCATCGATTATTGAAAGATTTTTTAGCTGACTAAAGCTTGTTTTCGATAGTTGAGGTATGTAATTTGTTGATAATTTTAATTCGTCAGTTAACTGTTGAGAAATAGTTCGCTGATTAAAACGGTTCCAGCTTAATCTTGTTTGAGAAGGTACATAGTAGCCGTGAAACCAAGTAAGATTAAGGTATGCTCGAGACATAAAAGCCATCTATTTCGATCTATCATTGGGAAAAAATAAGCGCTAAAACTAAGTAGTGTCGCCGGTAGTAATGACATAATATTTACTATTGCAACATTCCTTATAATTGTTAGGTTTTGCGAAGACGCCCAGTAATTCAAGTAACCAAAAGCAAATAAAGTTGTACCGATAAAACGTGGAAAATATAAATTTTTATTAGACATAGGTGTGTCCATGAATAAATTAAGCAGTGTGCTTGGCGTAAAATATAGGACTAACCCAAGAATAAAAGCGATAATAGATACGATTACAAAATACTTTTTAATATACCTAGGTGTGTCGGTCACTGTACAATGCCGTGAAGTAGTTTGGTAGCCGCAGTCACGACTATTACGCCAGCCAGTAAAAGCATACTTTGTTTAGCGGCAATTTTGTTGTTCTTTGTTTGATGAATCGTCGGTATTATATCACTAACGGCTACATAGATAAAAAATCCAGCTACCAGTCCAAGAATTGGATCAATAGGAATATTAAGACCCTGACCAAAAAGATAAAATGTAACCGCAGCTACAACAGTTGCTAATGAGCTAGTGACGTTAACCCACAACACTTTCTTTCGAGACAATCCTTTGTGTAGCATTAGGCCAAAGTCACCGATCTCCTGAGGAATCTCATGTGCAGCAACAGCTAGAGTAGTGACCATGCCTGTTGAAGGGCTAATTAAGAAACTTGCAGCTATGGCTATGCCATCAATAAAGTTGTGGACAGTGTCGCCAATAATGACAAGCGGTAGATTGGTGTCCGCATGATTGTGATCGTGGCGCTGTCCATCTTCATCGTCATGGTGGTGATGAAACCATCGTAGGAAACGTTCAAGAAAAAAGAATACTAGTATTCCAACCATCGTAAAATTAAGTGCAACTTCAATATCCCCGTTGTGCGAAACTTCTCCAAGCAAGTCAACAAAAGCTGCTGAGAGTAGTGCGCCGGCAGCAAAAGGCGTAGCGTAGGCAGCTAATTTTTTGGCATTTTTTTTACTAGATAAGAGCAGTATACCGCCCACAAGTGAGAATAATCCGCCGATTAATGAAAATAAAATTACTAATATTATGTCTGACATTTTTACATCCTGATTCTGATAGTTTTAGTTTAGTTGAAATATTTCTGATTTACTAGGCTAAGACCAAAGATATGATCCTGAGATAAAAGGTGCCAGGGTCTCTAACGGGCTATTCTACGATGAGCTCTTGGATAAGTTACAACAAAAACTATTATAACTTCGACATTATTCTAAATCCGGAAATTTATAATTTGACCAAAATTTGATATCTTAATCGATAGATTCTAGATGTAATAGTCAAATGTCTGTTATGCTTGTGTACCTATGCTGTTAGATGTAAACATACGTGATAAGACTTTTGGTGATACGACGCTCTATAAAGATTTAGAGTTTTCTATCGAAGAAGGTCAGAAGATTGGTCTGATTGGTCGAAATGGAACCGGTAAATCGACATTGCTGAATATGATTGCTGGCATTGATAAAGAGTTCGACGGTGTAGTTCAAACCAAAAAGAGCACAAGCATAGTTGCTAGCCGCCAGGAGCATCATGATCATGAGGATAAAAAAGTTATCGACTATATCGTTAGTGATTTACCTGAATTCTCTAAACTTAAGCACATTCTCGATACGTATCCAGAGCACATGGGCGAAAACTCAACCAAACTGCATGCCTATAGTGATGCCTTAGAGCGCTTCACGCAGCTTGGATATTTTG
>CAZUNB010000012.1:0-19891 GCA_964622235.1 uncultured Candidatus Saccharibacteria bacterium
GGAGTTTCGACGACTGGGGTCTCGACAACCGGTGGTGTCTCTACGACAGGAGGAGTTTCTACTGGTGGTTTGACTGGGGGGGTTTCGACTGGGGGTTTTGGAGGAGGAGTCTCAACAGGCGGCTTGACTGGTGGCTTTGGTGGAATCGGCGTCACAGACGCAGTATCACACTTGTCTAGCTTTATTTCTTTCGCTGAAGTGCAAGCAGTGTTAATAACCTTTGAACTAGCATTGTATCTAGCCTTGATATCAATCTTCAGCTCTTCGCCTGGTTTTAGGATATACCATGCAGCGCCGGTACGATCTGTGTTACCTGTGGCAACGATTTTGCCCCCACTTTTCTTCTGCCAGGTTCCACTTACGAAAGTAGTACCGGCTGGAAGCTTGTCTGAAAGAGCACCGTTAAGAATCACTGTTCCATCATTATCAGTTTGTGATACGAATCGGACAGTTTCACCCTTGTCAGCTGATACATTCTCAACGCCGCCGAAATAAGCTACGTCAGTTGAGCCAGTAAGATTTTTGGTTACTTTTTTCTGAATATTGAAGTGGTAGCGCTGCGGAGTCGGAAGAGTTGGAGGTTTCACCGGAGCGGTTGGATGTGCTTTGATTGGATTGCCACAAGACGTTACAATCGCCCACTTGTATTGACCGTTGACCATCTTTACATAAGCAGCAAGCTTATTGGCTGCGAATGAATCATTGGTTGTGCGGACGTAGAATGTGGTTCCGTTGATTGTTTTTCTAGTAGAATTACCAATAGACTGACGACCCATACTCCAAGCACCGGTGGCAACAATCTTGCCATTTACTTCAACATTACCGTTCTTGTGAACGAAACCATTAACAATACCGGTGCTGTCATTTGGGTTAATTCCATAATAGTTGAACATGGTTTTAACACCGCGACTATTGGTATTGTATGCATTTTGAGCTTGGCCTAGACTTGAAACGCCACATTTGATAACTGAGTTCTCGCTACAGTCACCCGCTTGAGCATTACTGATTGGAATTAGTACTGCGAACAAAAGTATCAATAGACCTGAAGCCATAATGAGCTTTCGATTGCTTAAAAAATGTTTGATATAGGTTGACATGCCTAACGCTCCTCTTTTTTACTTATTAGTCAGCACATACAAGTGCCTCTAGAAATTGAGCTCAGCTTAGTAATAAACACCGCACGACTCACTAGTTCACTTATGCATATCATTATACACATACTATGATAAAACGCAAATATGTTTAAACATAACCACTATTAAGATATCTTACTGTGTAATAAACTGTTTTTTAAGGTCAATATAATATCACTCATTATATGTATTTTAATTACTACTGGCCTCATATTAGCTGCAATAGAATAACAGTTGCTCGTGGTAAAGACTTGAGTTGTGTTTGCTTACAGCATTTTCATGAAGCGCCAACGAGTTTTAGCGAAATAACCTAGTAACAATTCACTACACTAGATAATATCTTTCTTTCGCTTCTCTATAGCTTTCGGGAACTGTTGATTCATCTTCTCTATCTTTCGGCGTCGTATAAAAATCTAATCCTCTTATGTCTAATCCATTTATGCTTAGCCCATTTTTGATACGCGAGACCCACAATTTGTCTTTTAATGTTTCGTCTCTAGTGGCACGATCCATTAAATCGAAATAGAAATTTCTATACTTCTGCAGCTTATCTCCCCCAGCGATTACATCAAGAAACATCGCTACAGTTATCGGACTATTTTTGAGATCATATAATTCTCTATAAATAACATTTCTTGATAATGGGAAAACAGCGAGATCGTGCTCAATGTCGACACCACTAGCTACTCGCATAGCAGTATCAAGATCGTGATCAATACTAGATACAGCATTCGCTCTCGCTATCATCATACTACCTTCATCCTTCACACCCACTCTTTCTGAAGACTGACCCACAACCTCATCTTCATCGAAAAATACAAAGCCATCAAAATCACTTGGTCTAGGTTTTTGTTTTGTCTTCGTATTGATTGGTGGACTTGCTTCGAATCGGCTCGAACTTCCATATTGCACTATTGCTATTAGGGGATATTCTAAGGCAAGTGCTTCGTAGACTACAATTGATTTATTTTTCAAATGTAACGAATAGGCTTCAGCCCTAATTGGTACTTCTTCAGCTGGCTCAATCCCAGTTTTTTGGGCTTCCTCGCATAATACAGCCCACTCTCCTTCTTCAGTTTCACCTATCATAGTATTGAATGCTTCCTAGTTCACGAAAAAACTACTTATTTAGCAACGTTTTCAAAAGTTTTCGACGACTCTGTCGTAGGTAGCCGAATGTTCCAGCGGTAGTACTGATACCAAGTACTGCTGAGGCAGTAGCGCCAGTTTTAGGAATTGCCGGAGCTGGAGCTGGTGTTGGCACTGGTGCTGCGACCACTTCTACAACTGGCTCTGGCTCTTCGACAACAGGTGTTACCTCAACTGGAGTTTCGACGACTGGGGTCTCGACAACCGGTGGTGTCTCTACGACAGGAGGAGTTTCTACTGGTGGTTTGACTGGGGGAGTCGGCGTCACAACACAGCTACCATTTCCACCTTTGATAAAGTCCTTTAACCCACCGTCAACAAACTTGCCGTTCTGATACATATAATTAGCAGTACCATCAGCTGCACGTGGGTTGGTACTGGCGAGGACGTCAGCTTGATAAATACAGTTTGGAATTTGCATCGTCATAGTGTGATGACCAGGGGCAAAGTAACCAGTTTTGTGTTTGTAAAGAACTTGATCATTAATTCCTTCAACCGTCATACGCTTCCAGACAGCCACCGTAACTGGCGCGGTACAATCCTTACCAATAACTTCAAAAGTTGCGGTAATGTTTGAACCATTTGTACTGAATGAACTTCCCCATTTATTTGGTAGGATCTCGCGGACTTCACACGTACCTTTTGCTGATACTGGCTGCGGGCTAAGAACTGCAAAACCTGCAATCGCGCTGATAAATAAACCAAGAACAATATATGTAGCTTTCAACATGAAAATTTCCAATTTCACTTAATATTCATATTATACATTAATTTAATAAAAATGCAAGTATATTATAAACATCAGTATAATTAATCTGCTATACTTCAACAAGAAAAGAAGATAAAAATATGAAAAATAAAACTTCACGCTTAAAAATAGCTTCGGTGGTTGGAGTCACTAGCCTGTCTGCGATTATACTGTCGATACCTATTATGATGTGGCTTGCTATTAATCCATTAACACCTGCCCCGATAGATCTGACGACTGAGAAACCGGAAAAAATAGTGGTTGTTCAAGAGAAAATTAGCCCCGAAAGCACACAAAAACAATTGAGCTCAATTAAAACCGGTAGTAATCCACAAAAAAATCTCGCATCTGAAAATAATGAAATTAAACAAAAACCCAATCAACCAAAAATCGTCAATCTAGAAAGTAATGAAAAATTTCCTCTTCGAATCTATAAACCGCTGTCGGCACCTAATGACCCGAATGCAAACCAATGGTGGTTCGGTAAAATCGGCCTCGATAAAACCTGGAATACACCAGCTGGCGACTACCAAACGACATTAGCTATCATTGACACAGGCTTTGCGCTCAACCACGAAGAATTTAGTGACCGCTTCTACCAAAATAGTGGTGAAATCGGTCTCGCAGCTGACCAAAACCCTAGCCAACTCAACTGTAGTGACCAAGGCATACCGCTCGATCAAAGTTGTAATAATATCGATGATAATTCTGATGGAATTACTGACAACGAATCAGGTGGAGTTGAGTATGAAAATCGTTCGTTTCTCAACTGTAGTGACCGAGGCATACCGCTCGAAAAATCTTGCAACTTAATCGATGATGATGACAACGGCTTTGCTGATGACGTTAGTGGTTGGGATTTTATCAGTGGAGACAAATCACCACAAGCTGGCGAAACGAATCCATCAGGCACAGGCACAAAACACGGGAGCTATGTTGCCGGAGCGGCAGCGGCTAATAATAATAATGGCAAAGGCATTGCAGGAGTTGATAATCATACGAAAATTTTGCCAATCCAAGCACTTGATGACAACAGCTTCGGTCATACTATCAGTGTTGCCCGATCTGTACGTTATGCAGCCGCGATGAGTGCCGATGTTATTAGTCTCAGCCTTGGTACACAATACAATGATCCTTATCTACGTGAAGCAATTTACGATGCACACGCGGCTGGAAGCATCGTGATTGCCGCAAGTGGCAATGACGGATGCAACTGCATAAACTATCCAGCCAACTTCCCGGAAGTATTAGCAGTCGGCGCTAGTTCTCCAAGTGACCAGCCGTACTCGTTTAGTAATTATGGTACTAATCTCGATATCATAGCCCCTGGAGCTGGTTTTCATGTACCAACCTGGAATAATAATGATCAAACTGCCGCCTATGCTGATGATATCGCAGGAACATCACTATCAACGCCGTTAGTGGCTGGAAGCTTAAGTAAACTAAAAAGCTACATGCCGAATGCGACCAATGTTGAATTAATCGGACTTTTAACCGAGCAATCAAATCACTTGTCATTGAGTGCAAATCAACCGAGGACTAATAATCTTGGTTTTGGTCGGCTCGATGTTTTTAGTGCATATAGCCGGACTCAGTCACCTTTTGATTTTCCGTTGATTTATGGGTTCTCTGGTGTAAGTTCGGGTGGTAAAACTGGTGCACAGCCAGAACCAGTCGGCCACCAAACAACTGTTCATGATTGTCGTGCACAAAATAAAATTGGCACAACTCCTGTTTGGTATATTGATGCTAACCCAGACTATTTTACTTCAAGTCAAGCCGAGTGGGAACGAGAGAGAGACAGTGGTAAATCTAGCCGGTTACTTGGCTACTCTTGCTTGGTTCTACCAGGTGAAACAATTGGTAGCTTCAGACAAATCGACCCAATAAAAGAATTCATTAAACCGAACTAATTTTTTGTTCAATATATATTATGTTGCTAAAGCCCACTCTTTTTGAGCCATAATATTGATCAATGTCTTATTTGCTCCTGCTTGTTCTAGAACTAGTTCATTCACTCGATCGATTAAATCATCAACCGCCGATGTTGCAATCTGATGATCAATAGAAGCTAAAATTTGCGAGTAATAGCAAGTTAGCACTATTATCGATTGAGCCGCTTCATCTTCGCCTACCGTATCGAGAATTTGTACGATGTTTTCCTTTGCAGCTACAGATATAATTACCGCTGCTTCTTGAATTGTTTTTTCTAAATCATCTAGCTCCTCAGCTGAATCCAGCAAATCGTTGCTTTCGACTTGCGACATAGAAAAATGTCCTCTAATTTCTGTTTTTGCCACTAATACGACTTCAAGCATATCCGCATGATCTTTTATTGAAATTCCAAGCTGTTCCACTACCTGTTGCGTTACTTCACCATTGCTATCAGTAATATCCACTATTTGTGCTGCTGCAAGCATGTCATCAAGTAATTCGTCGGTTGCGTCAGTCTGGTCTCCAACCGAATGGATCATCTTCTCGTAGATCATTGCGACTCGAGATAAAGTCCGGACCATCTCATTGTCGTCTACTAAATCATTAAGCTGATCGACGGTAATTCCTTCTATACCTTGCGATTGTTCATGAACAGTCGTATCGATTTCTGAAATATCCAATTCAGAATCATTTAGATTAACAGTGTCTCGTTTCAAATCAGGTTGCTTTGAGGGTTGTTGCTCACTATCAAGCCCTTCGACCTCCTCAACAGTAGCTAATGCCAGGTATTGTTCAACTTCGGTGACAAGCTCTATCGATTCATCACGTATAATTTCCTCTGCTACTTGCCCCAAAACATCATACTCAACAAAGAGTCCAGCTATCTGATTGGCTTGGTTCTGTAAGTCTTCAGTAGAAACTTCAGTCGTTGCTCCTATTCCTATCCTATCTGGAAGCAGTAATTCGGACTTCTCTAGATCAACTTCTGTTACGTACCTCGAATACTCGACATCAAAAACCTCAAGTATACTCTCTATATTCTCGCTATCCCCCACTTTGTCATTAAGCCACTGCTCAGTGACATAATAGTCAGGACCCATAACAGCTTGAGCTGCTATTATTGCCGCAATAGGATTTCCGCCAATTTCTTCAGTACTAGGAACCTGTCTTTTAGCATATTCAGTCACCTCAATAGAACTAGAAACTGAACTCTTCATAGTGTCAGAGACTGTTGTCTTTACTTCAGTGGAAATGATAGCTCCAGCAGCATTGGGTGGAAGTAAATCAATAGCCTCTGCGACTGAAGCTGCAACTCTTCGTCCAATTCCTTGCTCTAAATGTAAATCATTTGCCCACAACTCTGCTTCTTTTATCAAACCTTCAATTGATTGAGGAGAAATACCTTCATTTTCAAGGCTCGTCGGTTCTCCTTCTTGATTAGTTGGCATCTGATCAATAAGCGGCAACGAACCAGGCTGCTGGGGTCCGCTTAAAGATGGGGGGCTATCCATGCTGCTTGGCATCATTTCTGCTGTATTCATAATATTCCTAGATTATAGTTATTAACTACTAAAAAACTTTTTTGTTATTTTGATTTTGGTTTAAGTTAACGAGAGATAAAAAAGAAAGGTAGACTAAAAAATCCTAGGAATAGGTTTTGATTTTGTGCTGATTGTTTCATATCGGCTACCTCTCAATTAATAGTCTATAAAAAATAACATTTCAAAAGTTCTTTGTCAAATAATCTTACTAATTTGAGCTCTTAATCAATTCAACTTTGATAACAAAGTTGAGCAAACTACTGGGCTTTCACGTCGCTAGATATGTTCATTGTAAAATGGAACAATCACAAACAGAACTCGCAGCTTATAGCTACTCAAACACTGTTTGTATCATTATTGTGTATTTTACATTCACATCCTGGCTTTGGCTCTTGTGCGCCCAGACCAAGGTCATCGAAACTATAATTGGCTTTCGGCTTAGGTCGAGCATCCGCAAAAACTGAGAAATAATTTATATTATTATCCATGCGTGATGAGGACAGTCTTTAGACCGACCAGCGGGAGTTCCGCAAGAACCAAAGATAATAAGATAAATTATTTCATCATGTTTTGAAGGTAGTGAGAGAGCTTTGTGTTACTTTGCCGGTGCAAAGTAATGAATACTTATGGTGATTAGAAGTACGTCCACCGTGTCGACTAATTACGCTTGCCTCAGTGGTTTGTCGATACTCATTATGGGCTTGCGTACACCAGGCTGGCATCTATAGCTAAACTCTTTACCACTGTCTTGCCATCCTTTTTAGTAACATCGCACACAAAGAGTACAGAGCTATCATCGTCTTTATTTTTACCATTCCATTGGAAGGTCGCTTCACCTTCACCAGTCTCGGTCAGATAATCATTGTAATTCCATATATCGATTATTGATACTTTTTTAGTGTTTATATAATTTTTTAAAATTATAAAATCTTGACACGTTTTGTCTGCGTCTGACTTAGTAATTTTTGTCTGGTTGGGCTGGGCTTCCTCTTTTTTTGGCTGGGTGTCTTTAGCTATTGGTTTAGACTGTTGTACTTGCTGTTGGCTATTGTCGCTATTAGCAAAGTAAAACACAACTGAACCTAGAAAAATTATGCCTAGAAAAAGTACAGCAAAGACTGAACCTACAATTATTAACGCTTTTTGATTGTTAGACTTATTACCGTCTGGCTTTTTATTATTGTCATTCATTTTATGACACTTTTTATTTTACTACCTGAAATATAGATAAAACTACTTGATGTTTAGGTGGTGCTTGATACGATCAACAACATCAGCAATCACAACTTGTGATTTGACGAGATAATCATCAGCACCGAGCTGCTCGGCCTTCTCTTTATCTTTCGGTTGGCTTAGTGCCGTCAACATAACAATCTTTATATTAACGGTTTCAGGAGTGTTACGGAGAATGTCGAGTACGTCGAAACCGCTGATTTTTGGCATCATGACATCGAGTAGAATGAGCTCTGGTCGATACTCAACTGCTGCGCTCAAAGCATCTTCACCATTAGGGACTCTTTTAACTTCAAAACCTTCTGCTTCGAGTCGAGCTTGATAAACAGCCGCCAAGCCATCATCATCCTCAACCATCAAAATTTTGTGTACTCTATCCATTACTATGCAATCCCCTAATGTTATTTTCTAATTGTAGCACGTTTACAAACTGCCGCAACAAAGCCTAGGAAAAGTGGGTGCGGGTGGTTTGGTCGACTACGGAACTCAGGGTGAAACTGACTGGCAATGTAAAAAGGATGATCGGGTAGCTCTATGATTTCAACAAGTTTCCCATTTGGAGACAACCCAGAAAAAACCATACCAGCTTTCTCTAGTTTTTCTCGGTAATCGTTGTTAAATTCAAAACGATGACGGTGACGTTCCAAGATGTGGTCGATACCATATAGTTTTCGTGCTAAAGTTCCCCTCTGTAGGACACAAGGATAGTTACCAAGTCGCATCGTCCCTCCCTTGGTAGTAATCTCTTTTTGATCACTCATCAAGTTAATGACAGGTATTTTAGCATTCTCATCAATCTCAAGGCTGGTCGCCAAAGGGTTGACTACCTCTCGTGCCAAAGCAACAACTGCCATTTGCATACCAAGACATAGGCCAAGATATGGCATTTTCTCACGAGCCGCGAAACTAGCCGCACTAATCTTGCCTTCAAGTCCACGAGTACCAAAGCCACCAGGAATGACAATACCATCAAAGCCAGATAACAACTCATCAACATTATCATCTGTTACATGCTCAGCATCAACCCAGGTGATATCCGTCTGTACTTGTTCGGCCCAACCTGCTGCACGTAAAGCTTCGAATACGCTCATATACGTATCTTCATTGCTCATATACTTTGCGACTACGGCGATTGAACGTTTTGGTAATACATCGTTGATTGCTGTGGCCACTAATTTCTTCCAATCAGTTAGCTTTGGCTGCTTGGTTTTTACCTTTAGTTTCTTAGTAACGTAATCTGGAATCCCAGCTGACTCTAAAGTTAGTGGCACTTCATAAACAGTACGAGCGTTTGGTAGTAGAGCTATACCATCCGGCTTAATAGCAGTAAAAGTGCTGAGCTTTTCAATAATCGAGGTTGCTTCATCTCCAGCAGATCGCTCGCTCCGGACTATCAATACATCCGGCAAAATACCAAGTGACCGCAGCTCACGGACGGCATTCTGAGCTGGTTTGGTCTTGAATTCTTTACTAGTCTCTAAGTATGGCATATAGACTACATGAAGATACAAGCAGTTCTCAGCTCCGACCTTGTCACTCATTTCACGGATTGCTTCAATGAATGAGAGACCCTCGTAGTCACCAACCGTACCACCAATCTCAACAATATGGACATCAACACCCTCACTTGCAGCGATAATCTCAGATTGAATTGCTTCGATAACATGTGGAATAATCTGCACAGTCTTGCCCAGGTAAGCACCTTCACGCTCATCATCGATAACTTTACGGATTATACGTCCACTCATCAGCGAGCTACGATTGTTAATTTCTTGATCGAGAAAACGCTCGTAGTGACCGAGGTCGAGATCAGTCTCTGCACCATCAAAAGTTACAAAGCATTCGCCATGCTCAGCTGGGTTGAGCGTACCAGCGTCGACGTTAAGATACGGGTCACATTTTTGGAGATTAACTTTCAATCCACGAGCTTTAAGAGTAGAGCCAAGCGAAGCAGCGGTGATACCTTTACCGAGGCCACTTAAGACACCTCCAGTAACAAATACATATTTTGTCTGCTTGTTTGCAGGCACCCGTTACTCCCCTTTTATTTCCTATCTATGATAACGCAAACCACCGCTCTGTCGCAATTAAATAATGTTGTGGATTATTTTTTATCTAGTTTTGACTGGCTTTGAGGGCTGCTTCGAGCTGAGGATCACGGTTTGCATCAAAATCTTCATCGGTTAATTTTACTTCAGTGTCAGGTTTAATACCTTCTTTATCAATACTTGTGCCTTTTGGCGTAAACCAGTGTGCTGTAGTTATTTTTAGTACTCCAAAATCAAACTCTTCAAGTGTCTGAACACTACCTTTTCCAAATGTTTTTTCGCCGTACAGCTTTGCGACACCGTGGTCTTTCAGCGCACCGGCTACAATCTCACTTGCAGATGCTGATCCTCCGTTGATTAAGACGATTGTCGGTACATCAAACAAGATTCCCTTACCACTACTTTGAAGTTTGTCTTTGGTAACACCATTTTGTTTCTCTTCAACTACCACCTGATTATCGAGAAAAAGTCCTGCTATATCAACTGATTGATCAAGTAGACCGCCACCATTATTTCGTAGATCGAGGACAATGCTTTTAGCACCTCTGTCCTTTAAGTCCTGAGCGATCTTCTCTGTTTCAGAAGCAGATTTTTCGCCAAATGAATTGAGCTTAATGTAGCCAACTGTGCCACGCATCTCACCAGTTGCGTTAGGAACATCAATATCTGCACGGGTAATTGTCTTTTCGATCCGTTCACGGTTATTACGTAGCAAGATGAGCTTAACGTCAGTTCCAGTCTCGCCTCGAATTTTATTTACTGCCTCGTCTAGGCTCATTGCCTGTGTATCTTCTTCGCCAATACCAATAATCGCATCACCTGGTCTAAGCTCTGCTTGGTCAGCTGGAGTGCCTGCCACTGGTGAGACCACCGTTAATTGATTGTTCTTAATTGCTAATTCAGCACCAATACCTGAAAATTGACCGTTTAGCGAGCTATCAAACTCGGCAGCCTCTTTACTGGTCAAGAACTGCGTATATGGATCACCTGTTGAAGCAACTAGCCCTCTTTTCAATCCATTCAACGCATCTTCTTCACTTATCTTACCGTCAAATGAATTTCGAAGCTTATCATAAACTACCTCTACTGAACTATAGTCGAGATCATTTGGAAGTCCTGATGAAACATCAGTATTTGCAGCTTTTTGGATTCTGCTAGAAATACCACTCAAGTAGCCACTACTACTAATACTAAAGCCAATTACAAACATTATAATTGATACACCAGCGCCTAGAAGCGCGGCTTTTGTTATACCGATGGTTTGTTCTGGTTGTTTTTCATATTGCATATGGTTTTTTTAGTATATTCTGAACAGCCGATATCTGCAAGCAGAACTATGCTATTCAACAATCACCGCGCTCAGCTATCTTAAAGCTAGCTGTATGATTTGAATGTATATTTACTATTTGAAGATAGTTAGCGACCAGAAAGCTTACTGAGCTAAGCCGCTCATATGGTAATAGAATGACTGCATACCATTAGGGTGCTGTATGATCACCATCCAACCGCCGCCACTGAAAATATTGTATCCAGCAGCAGTTATAATTCCAGGACCGATTGAGCGCACCGGTGTTCCGTATGGAGCTGCAACGTCAACGCCTGCGTGGAAATAACCAGCTCCAGGGCACCACGGTCGTGTTGTTACCGTTGGGTAACCATCACAGTCATACCATCGGCTTACAGGGTAAGCTGAGGCAAACGGCCAGCTAAAGCCATACTTCAGACTGTAACTCGAACGTGAAGCAACTGGATCAACCAAACTACCATTTTGATCAGCTAAACCGAAGTGCAAATGCGGACCAGTTGAATTTCCAGTGCTACCAACATAGCCAATAACAGCGTTAGAGTTAACTGACCCGAGGTTAGCAACTTGTCCACCGGCTCGCGCTTTTTGAGCCTGCGCTACTAAATATGCATTAAGTTGCTGCTCGGCTTTATCTTCTTGAGCTTGTAATTCTTGGACATAACCTGAGTAGGTGAACTCTTTGTCTTTTGCTTCATTTAGCAATACATCTTGTTCAGCTTTTTTACTATCAACTGCTTTTCTCTGTCCAACTTGTAGCTCATGCAGACCCTCTAATTCAGTTTGTTGGGTTTCGAGATCTGCTTTTAGCTTCTTAACTTTTTTACTAGCTTCTTCAACATTTAATTTGATTCGTTGTAAATACTCCTGTTGGTTGACGAAATCGGTGAAATTATCGGAACTTGCCAATAACTCAACCGTACTCACCCGCCCAGTTTTATATAAACTTCGTACACTTGAGTCAATAATCTTCTGCTGTTTGTCGAGTTCAGCCTGTGTCTTAACTAGCTCTGCTTTAGTTGAACTAATCTTTGATTCAGTGTCATTAATCTTTGAGCTGATGGCATTGATTTCTTCAGTTAGCTTATTGACCTTCTCTTCGAGCGTATTAACATTCTCGGTTAAACCTCCAAGCACCTCTTTACTCTGGTCGACTTGTTCTTTAGCTTTGGTCTTTTTATCTCGTAATTCATTCTCACTCTGGGCAGCAACTGGTATTGTTACGGCAGCAATTAATAGTAAAATCAAAAGACTTACTACTCCGTTATGCCGAATCCAATGTGCTGTGTTAGTTAATCTACTCACGTTTCTACTACCCTTCGTATAAATTTATTGAAAATGAAAAATAGTACCTAGAAGGTACCACGACGGTTAACACTTGATAATCATAACTCCATCACTGTCTTTGACAAATCTGAATAGACAGTACCTACTATTATATTCTATTATGATTTAATGTCAATACATAAGCACAATAAAATCGTTGTGTATAAGTTGTGTATTGTTAAAAGCCAGTAGTCTGCATTTCAGTAAATGGCATTAACGAAGCTTCAAGTATCGAGCCATCGCGAGCAAACTAGAGATGACACCAATCGAGATACCAACACCCAGTGTCCCTAACACTATATAAAGGGCATTGTCGTTAAAAAAGTTCAGAGTGCTATCAAACGACAAAAGATATTTATTAATTTCATTACTCCACGCTCCCAAAAAAGCATAAATGAGTGTCAGCGAAATCGTTCCCGCAACTAGCCCGTACATACTGGCTTCAAACAAGAATGGTCCGCGGATAAAACTATTGCTAGCACCTATCAATTTCATAATCTTTATTTCTTCGCCCCGTGTAAAGATTGCCATACGAATCGTATTAAAGATGATTAACACGCTAATTCCCGCAAAGATAAGCCCTGCCCCTATACTCGAACGATTAAGAAATTTCTGTACATTTGCGATAGCATCGAGTCGCTGCTGACTGTCGCTATCATAACTGGTTTCCTCAACAAAATCTTTGAAATCTTTGCCTTCTGCAATATCAACAACTTGCTTTACTTTTGAAAGATCATAAACTTTAACTTCAAAACTAGCTGGCAATGCATTCTCACCTACCGAAATTCCATCAAGCAGTTCAGGCTGAGCTTTATTTTTCTCAGCAAAAATTTTCAGGGCATCATTTTTTGTTAAATAGTTAACTTCACGAACATTATCAATCGCTTTAAGTTCGGTCTCAAGATCTTTTCGCTGATCAGCTTTGACATTATCTGCAAAATAGATTGAGACACTAATGTCTTTAACGATAGCCTCTGTCTCTGCTGACAACGCTTGGTTTAGCATCAAACCAGTTAGCATAATAACTAGTGTCACCAACATGATTGCTGTTGCTGCAGTCGACAACCACGCATTTCGGAAGAAGTTTAGAAAGCCAAATTTTACAATTCGACCAAAAGTGATTAGATATTTATTCATACCTTGTAGTCCCCTTTGGCCTTGTCTCGTAAGACTCGTCCATCTTTTATGGTGATGACTCTTCGTTGCAAAGCGTTAACTATGTCTTGGTTATGAGTTGTCAGGAGTACAGTCGTGCCATATTTATTAATCTTTAATAGTAACGTAATAATATCCCACGCATGCTTCGGGTCAAGATTTCCAGTTGGCTCATCAGCGATAAGAATCTTTGGCTGACGGATGACGGCACGTGCAATCGCAACTCTTTGTCGCTCACCACCACTAAGCTCGTGAGGAAAACTTCTCTCCTTGCCTTTTAGTCCGACAAGTTTAAGGACTTTTGGTACGCTATGTTTGATGGAGCGCGATGACACGCCGACAATCTCGAGTGAAAATGCGACATTTTCATAAACAGTTTTGTTCTGAAGTAATTTATAATCCTGGAAAACTACACCAATATTGCGACGGATTTTTGGAATATCACGTTTTTTGATGCGATCATAATCGAGATTATTAACAATAATCTTACCGCTTGAGTGCTCTTCTTCTCGCGTCAAAAGTTTAATCAATGTACTCTTACCAGCACCACTTGAGCCGACAATACTAACGAATTCTTTGTCCTCGATATGAATCGAGATACGAGAAAGTGCACTGCTCTTTTTGTTATAGACTTTACTGACGCGGTCCATGAGAATCATAAGCAGTATACTATCACTTTTTAATTAGTTTTGCATTTTTTCTAGTAAGCGCTTAGTGTCAGTTTGTCACGGATATTATTAAATTCAGTCTGATTTTTTGACCACTCACTAGACTTGCAGGACTCGTGAACAACTCCGCTCGTGGAAGAGCCATGGATTAAACCAATCCGGGTTTTATAACCTATCCCATCGTTACCAGTATAGTAAGTTATATTAGTAGTAACTGGCATTTTTTTATTGCTACTATCAGTATCAAAATTAAACTTTAGCACTTCAGTTCCACCATCCTTTATACTCGCTTGATTACGGAGACCACCATGAAGTTGATTAATCAAATCCTTATTTGTGCGAGCACCATCAACGGTACCACTAGAATATTGAGCTACACAGTCCGTTCCGCCTAGTTTATATATTTTAGCTCCGTTAGCTTCACTAGATCGCGTCGGTTGCCAATTACCATAATCAGCACCGTACTCAAACATGAACATAACGCTAGTGAATCCTTTGTCGGGCACGAGTGCTTGCTCCTCCTCTTTCTTTCGGATGTTTTCCGCATTCTTCTGTATTGCCTCATCGGCTAGTCGCTGAGTTCTACCGATACTAGCAAAATAAACCAGTAGTAACGCACCACCAATCAGCATCAACAGAGTAAGACCACCTACAATTGCAGCGATAATCCAGCCAATTTTTGAGTTTTTTTGATTTAGGGCTGTCCGCATTGGCTGAGGCTGATTGCTTTGCGGATACTGAGTCGTGAACTGGCTCTCGGCGGCTGGCTGAGTATGAGCTGGTGCTTGGTTTGGCTGTTCTGGTGGAGCATTATTATTAATGTTGGTTTCTGGTGGTGTAATCACTTCGTTTGGCGTAGCGGTATTATGGTCGGTATTTTGATTATTCTCTTGGTCCATTTTTATTCTTTCTGTTTTTTTATCTTAATTATTGTAAGAATACTAAGCATTAGCTCTTCTGTCAAAACGAATCAGGCGGTGAAAAATATGTTTATTATATTAGTAATTCGACGTTTATATATTTTTATTGGTTCTTCTTAAATTCTTTAATCGCACTGGTTATTTTGCTATCATTTTTTAAATTTTCCCAATATGATATCTTGTCAGATCGAATACTCATTTCATCTTCTGGGCCATGAACTTCACTGCCGAGTTTGATGAGGCTAGGTTGGATCTGGGCTTCAGAAGATCCTTTAGTGGCATCTGCTTGATTATTGGTCTGAAGATAGTAGACGTCAGTCATTTTTAGGTACCTATTATTAACGCCAGAAAGTTTACCAAAATAAACCTGACCATCTGCTAGGAAAACAGCTTGAAACTTATCACTTTTGACCCCAGGATCTGAGAATTTATAATAGTAGACGGCTCCACCGATACCAACAATCAGAATTGCGGCAATCGTTAGTTTCAACCAATTATTTTTCATGCACTGAATCTTACCGACAGGTTTTTTTCGTATAGCCGGTGTGCGCATGTTTTTTTGACTACTTCTACTATTCTGCTGTGAGATTTTACCAATGTCGTTCATGCTTCGTCCTTTGTTATGCTGTTGTTAGAATAATTAACTACGGTTCTAGATACCAGATTGTCCATGTTCCGCTTCCTTGGTCTTTTGTACTGCCGCTGTTGTTTGTATATTTTAGATTAACCTTAACGTTTGCGCCCTCGTGAGTATAACCTGCGCCTCCTTGTTGGAACCTATCACCAGCAGAATATTGACAACCGAAATTACCGCAAGCCGTAACTGCGGGCACATCCACGCCCAAAACCACCACACCACTTTTACCAAAATTGTACTCGTTCGATACGGTGTCCCCATTTGGTGTCGAAGGAGGATCCCAGGTCGTTGTAACGTTCTTAATTGCCCCAAATCGTGCACCACTTGCACCCAAAGCTAATTTCCCATTTGCACCTGCATTAAAGATGTCTGCGCCACCATTACTTTTGACCACCAAAGAGTCGACATTGGCATTGGCTTGAATTGTTGTTCGACCGTTGGTATCCACTCTTATTGATATGTTACTACCGGAATATGGACGCACGACGAGGATATCAAAGAGCTGAAACTGCGCGCCTTGAACATGCAACCCCACCTTTGAACCATCATCGTTATAGACACCGAGCTTGGCGGCTGTACTACCGCTAGCGGCAACAGCAGTTCCCACCATAACCTCGCCGTTGCTCATTATACGAATTCGATCTGTGCCGGAAGTCTTAAGATAGAGCGCATTCGTGTCATTGGTACCAACCGACAATATTGATCCTGTCGAATTACCGCCAATCTTTACGTCACTACAATTATTGGAAACATCGCAAACGGCATTAGAACCCTGAATAAGATTAGTCGCGGTGACATTACCACCGACTGTCTGGTTACCACTAAATGTATTAGCCTGATCGCTCCGGGCTAACGAACTGCCGTCAATACCGTCAACTGTGTCAGCGTTAAAGGCATACGGGCTGGCAGCGATCGGCTGGCGCGGCGACAAAGGACCTTCAGTGAAACTGGCACAGCCGGCTGTGGTACAGGTGGCTGTTGCTGGTGTTGGTAACTCAACCTCGAGATAGAGCTGTGTAGCGCTATTAAATAAAGCTGGGCTCAGCGCCGTGACGTCACCAAATCGGACATCGAATAGACCGTTGGTTATTTGAACTCTATTTGTTGTTTGACGAAATTCTTGCCATTGCTGGGTGCCGCCTGAAAGAGCATTGAAGATTGAGAATTTTATATTATACAATCCATCGGGAACAACCATACCGGCACTGTTGGTCAGCCGGCCTTGAAAGTTGATTTTGTATGGAATACTTTGGGCGGCACTGGCTGATGGTGAAATGAACAATAAAATTATTAAACTTGAAAGAATAACACCGAAAAACGTTTTCATAAACAGTCGCTTCTGCGTCATGTCCTTTCTCACGTGTTGCATACCCTCTCTTTTGCTTCTAATCAGTATAACACTAAAGGCTACTACTTATTGGTATTTTATTGGTATTTTCTTAGCTGTTTTCGTAGGTTTTCTTGATTTTTTTTTATTATTTTTCTTTTTGTGGCGACGTCGCATCATCTGAACAAATATTATAATCAATACTAGCAATACTCCCGCGATCACTCTACCCCAACCCGTTATAGCAAAGACCCAAACAGATGCTTCACTTACGCCAGAACTCACCTTCACTCGAAGAGGGCCAAAGTATGAACCAGACAGTTCTATTGGCGTACTGCGTTCAATATTAGGAAATATTAGACGTGACTTTTTGGTTTTTTTGTCACCATACGGTTGCAACTTTGCAGTTACTTCGGGAAAAAATGCCAGTGCATTATCACCACCGACATTCTTAAGATGAGCATTTAATTTTATACTTTTTCCTAGCTGAAGAAATCTAGCATCAACTGCAGAAACTGTAGCCTTTTTGCTCCCACCGCCCCCATTTTTAATCAACAAAAGCGTTCCCACTCGGGCAGAAGGCTGGACACCGACAGTCTCTGGAGTCTCTGTGGTGTCTACAGTGCGAAATAACACAGATGCATAGACTCCACCCTTTGGTAGCTTGTTAGCATCAACAGTAAAATAGAGACGTAGCGCTTCACGCCCATCAAGGGTAAATGAATCGTAGTCAAATTTAATACCTTGTCGCAAGACCTCTGCCGGCTCAAATGCCAACTCCCCGTTACCATTGGTCTGTTTAAAGGATTCCAGTTCTACTGCGAATACAGTCGTACCGGCGTTAGGATTCGATACATCGATATACCCTTTTTGGACTTCACCGTCTTTGAGATTTATTTCATATAGCAGTGGTGAAACTTTTGCGCCGAGTGCAGAAATCGGTGTCACCTTCAAAACAAGTAGTAAAGCAACCGCCGTAAGTATGTATACAAGTTGTTTCACGGTTTTGTCGTCGTCGTTATTGTCATCTTATTCTGGTAAGTTCCAGTTAGCTGTGATTTTGGAACGTCACGCCGAAACTGCATAGTCGTGGTCTCTTTGGTGCCACCAGTTGACTGTCCGTCTCTGCTATAAAAAGCTTCTGGGATTGGGGAACCATTCATTTCTGCATACTTATAACTCGCTGGGCCCGTTCCCCACTTAGCTGGCACTGGTTTATCGCCACCAATCAGCGTAAAACCTAACCCTACTGTAGTTCCTTCATCCCATAGCACTGGCGTGTCAATCGTCCCACCATTGTTTAGTCTTGGTATGACAGTAGAAGTCGACGTATCAAAAAGGCGACCGTTCTCTGAAATAAGTGCATTGTAGCCACCACCAGCGTCGGTTGCGACCGACATGTCAAGCAATGCTTCCTGAGACGCTCCTGGAACAATTTGTGGCACTATCACCGCTCTATTTACGAACGAAGCTGCATAACTTTTATATGTTTCACTGACGTCTCGTGCAGTCATTGCGCGATTATAAATATTCACCTCGTCCAGCCTCCCATTCATATAAGTTGCTCCACTGCGTCCTAAGTAAAGTGAGCCATTGCCCGATGATCGAGTTGCCGGAACAGTCGTAGTACTATCGAGGACACCATTAATATAAAACTTCAAGCTTGTACCGCTTATTGTAACAACAACGTTTGTCCACGTGCTGGTACTAGCGGGCGTCGGTAATGCTTTAGCTGCTGTTGAGGTTCGGGTTGTACAGCCAGTGCAGGCAAATGAGACCCTACGGTTCGTTCCGATAGTCATAGTATAAGGAGAGGCAGACCCACCATTACCCCAAGAAATTATTCCATGAGCAGCGGTCCAGGCTGCTGGTGCAACCCACGCGCTTATTGTAATATCTCCAGTAATATTTGCTGCGGAAGGACTGCCCATATCGATATAGCCGGTTTTAGCACTGCTGAATTCAATTGCTTTATCAAACTTCCCGAACTTCCAGCTCGATGCACCCTTTAACGTGCCGTTGTTATTATTAATAGTACCGTCATACAGTTGTGTTCCGGTGTAGGTATCAAAGTCATAGGCTGCCTTTAATCCATGTGGGTTGAGTCTCACCTCGATTGAATCCTGAAGCTGAGAGACATAACCTCCGCTAAGCTTATAACTTCCACCTTCGCCATTGCCAACAACAGCCTCGCCACCAGAGCTGACCATTTTATACTCGCTTGAACTACCGGCTCCACCAAAGTTATTTAATACTTGGGCATCCATTTTAAAGTTTGGGCTTTCCAGCGGTACAGCACTAATCTTTGGCGTGGCAACCAACAAACAAACCGTAAAAAGTGCTACCAACACCACACCTACTTTTTTGATATCCACTTATGCAAACCTCTCTTATGCTAGAACTAGTATAACAAACAAAAAACTAAGCAGTAAGGCAATAAGCCGGAATATCTTGCGCCCAATGAATGCATACTCTACATTAAGACCGAAAAAGCTGAGCACCCAAACAATCTGGGCACTCGCAAGGAAAGATACTACAAGTGAACCAATCGCCAAAAGCAACCAACTAGTCTTGGCTGCCACTTGCCAAGTAAAATCATACTCCCACTCCTGTCCGTCTCTCTGATTAAAGCCAAGGCTGGTGCCTAGCCTATCAAGTAACGTTCTTCCAGCCCTCTTGTTTATTTCACTTCGATCGTATAGTTCATTTTTATAGTTTTGAGCTTTTATGGGGTTAGAAATCACTCCTGGACCTGGATTGCTCGGTGC
>CAZUNB010000012.1:19901-29297 GCA_964622235.1 uncultured Candidatus Saccharibacteria bacterium
CTACCAGGGGTTGACGATGGCTCATAGCTGACAACTACAGTCTCTTCGGCTGTCGTATTGTTACAACTATAGAAAGCAGTGGTACGGATTGAATTTGTACCGTTATCCAAACCAATATCTACCGAAAACACCTGAGAGGAATCGATAGCTACTGATGATGCGTATTGATTATTAACAAAAATATCGATCTGCGAAGTTCTTACAGCACTACCAGCCAATGAAACTACTGGTTGATTAACGATTGAATCAGACTGGGGACTGGTGATTGTTACTGCTGGTGGTGAGTTGTCGCAAACCTCGGCTTTAATTGTCGAACCAGAATCTATGGCTGCAGTCACACCAGGCAGAGCAACTATCAAGAGACATGTAACACCTAGGACAATGCTGAGCGTGCTAACTCTAGTTTTTGTTTTTATTGGCACGAGCTTTTTTAGATGATTTAGTGCGTTTCTTTTTGAATGCAGTTGTGATGGCTATAAGCGCGATAACTCCAGCAACTGAAATAATCACCGGTGCTGGCAGGAGTACTACATACTTTTCTGGTAAAGTTTCTTTTTTATCTAGAAATGAAACCTTACCGCTAACTTTATAAACACCGAGATAAGGTGAATCCTGCCAAGTAATAGGGATTCTTCTTGTGGTTCCAGGTAAGATCAGTAATTCCTGGTTAAGTGTGAAGCGTTTTTTTCCGAAGAGATTAGTGTAGTTGGCTGATAAATCAGCTTGAAAGTGAACGTTGCCGTCGTTTCGCAACCTGAGATCGGTGTTCAGTGGAGCTTTTGTTTGGATGAGGTCAGCTTGCCAACTCTCGACTTTTCCTTCTTCTTTCAACTCACCATCAACCGTCATGTAAAGCAAAGTCCCAATTCGTTTTTTACGAGCAACACTAGCAGGATCATCTTCAGGTGGCTGTGTTTCAGCGAATAAAACGGCATAGTGGCCACCAGCCCGAGCGTCCTTTGGTGTCTGGACGCTATAGCCAATCTCGACACGCTCGCCTGCCTTCAGCCGAACCTCTGTCTTATCAAAACTCACCCACTGATAGGCTTCGGTCTGTTTGTTAATTTTTGTATAATTCGTATCATAGTCTTCGCCATCAACTGAAAACGGACGTGAATACATCAAGAAAGTGTAATCGATTGAACCATCATTAATGACAGTTAGCTTACCTGTATCCTTCTCCCCTGCCACTAATGTTGGTCTCACTACTGCTGGCGACATTGTGATACGTTCGACTGTTTTATCATCGTTGTCATTTTGTGCAAAAATTGGGCTCGCAAAGACGGCAAATAACATTACAAATGATAAACCAAACAACCACACTCTTTTCACAACCATGAACCCCCAATAATTTAAGAAACTAAGCCTAGAATACTACAAATTAAGGATTTGTAGTAGCGGTATAAGTAACGACGCCTGTGTATGTGCCGCTTTTCTTAGAAGTATCAACTTTCGCACCGTAGTAAACAGTACTAACATCACCAGCACCTGCTGACGGTGCAGCGGTGGTCTTGATGGTATCTGGTGTAGCTAGAGGCTTCACGCCTGCATACTTGAGCGTACTCGTTGCAAGGTTTGTTTCAACCGCTCCGCCAGTACCCATACCACCAGCACCATCGAGATGATATCCCCATGTACCATTAGCGAGTGCAGTTGGAGCAGCTAGCGTGCCTGCATGAGCAGTAAGCGTGTCTGGAGTATTTAATAGAGTTGTTGCAGCATCTGCGTCACTGAGCTTCAGGTTGTATCCGCTAGAGTTGTTCGTCGCAACCGTGACTGTGTCGGCTGCGTTAGACTGTGCCCCCGAACCGGTTGGTGTTATGTTAAAAGTTATATTGCCAGAGGTTGTCATGCTAATAGTTGAAGCTATAACTGCATTAATTGTTGTGCTCTTAGTGTCTGAGGCTGCTTGTGCTGAGACTGCCAATGGCACGGCAACAAAAACTGTTGCGATTGCCACACTTGTCAATACTTTTAGTTTATGTGTCATATTTTTCATTCCTATTCTATTTTATTATAATTTCGTACCAAGTATAACACTTATGTTTATATTTACAAATATATTATTTCTTTTTAGGGGTAGCGTGTTCGTCGGTAGCGTCGTGCGTCTTTTCGAGATCCATAATGACCTGGAACGATTCAAAAATAGCGGGTGCATGCTCAACTGCCGAACGACCGAGAACACCGACACCGTAACGTCGTTCATCAACCATGCGTTTAGCATAGGCAACGACATCTGCAGCAGTAACGGCTCTGATGTTATCGAGTTGTTCGTCGATATCAATGATCGTGCCATCGAATAGGTAGCGTCCTCCGTAGGTCGAGGCCACCTCTGCCACCCGCTGGTTCGAGCGCTGGAATTGACCAACCTCACGCATAATCGCTTGTTGGACTCTAGCTTCATCGAAATCATTATCAAGCACTTTGTGTAAAATTTTGGCAGTTAATTTCAGGAGTGCATTGGCGTTGCCATCGGTTACGTTACCACCGAGCCACCAACTGCTCCAGTTTTTGCCTCGACTGCTACCTGAGCCCATCGAATAGACCAAACCACGCTCACGAGCTTCGCCAAAAAGAATCGAATCCATTGTGCCAGTCAGCATAGTGTTCAGCACCACGCTAGCAGCCACTTGTTCACGAGTATCGCGGTCACTCGCATACAGGTCAATAAAAAAATGTAGTTTCTCAACGCCGCTGCGCTCCAGAACCAGCGGTTCATCTAGTGCTTTAGCTTGCTGCTTCGGTAAACTGAAACGTTTGCCTGATGGTAGTTTGTCAAAAGCTTTTTCAAGTAATGTTACTACTGTTTTTTCACGCGATAGAACATTTCCGGCAATGATAAAACGCAAATTTTCTTTCACGTGTGTCCGTTGATAGTGTTCAATAATATCGCTAGCTTTGATGCTGTCAATCTGTTTCATGCGCTGTTCATCAGGCAGAACATTCATGCCCATTGCTTGGGCTAAGTGTGTGCCTAATACGCGGAAGTAATTATTAATATTGCCACTAATTTCTTCAGAGACATTGGCTTTTTCTGCGATGATTTCCTTTGGTAGGAACTTCGGCATAGTGATGGCACCGAGCATCAGTTCCAGTACTCGTTGCCACTCGAAGTCAGCGCACTCAGCCAAATATGTCACGTTAGCGAAATCAGTTGTGCCGTTACTATACGCACCGTTTTTTTCAAGCTCTGCAGAAAACTCACGGGCGGAACCGAAGTTATTGTTCGCTCCCAAAATCACGTGCTCAAGTACGTGTGGCACTTCCCATCTTTCTACGTCTGCCGTGGAATAACCAGCTCGAAAACTAAAATTCATTGTCATTACTGGCGCGTCTGCAACGTCAACTAGGATTCCGCGAGCACCGTTTTTTAGACGAATCTCTTTTAGACTGTGCTCCATCATGATTGATTGTGCCCCACGGCGTGAATATCAATTAGTAAAAAAACTATCATTATTTTCGATTTTTCTTGCGAGCTTGTCGCTGCTGTTTGTTCTTTTTTTTACGGGTATCTTTCTTCACCACAGGATGTATAGCTGCTTTGACATCAGCTGGTATGGTCGGTGCATCCGACTGCTTGACGGAACGCTTACGTCGTTTTTCTTGGGTTTTAGAAACTTGTTGTTCGTGGTCACTACTAATCTCTTTGGCACCTTCAGCAAGTTTGGTCAATTCAGTCTCAACTTCTTCGTCTTGAGATGTAATTGGTCGAGCGTGGAATAGCAGCTTAACTGTTTCACTCATTAACTCACCCTGCATCGTCTCAAACATAACTTGTCCTTCGCGGCGATACTCAACCAACGGGTCACGTTGACCAACTGATCGCCAGTTGATACCTTCACGAAGATGCTGCATATTCTCGAGGTGTTGCATCCATAACTGATCCATAACCTGCAGATATACTTGTCGTTCAACCTGACGCATCGTATCTTCACCGAAGTCTTTTTCGCGTGTTTTATAAATACTACGAGCTTTCTTAATAGCCAACTCTTTCAGCTCATCGTCATAGACTTTCTCGAGCTGCTTGCGATCTTTACCACCGAGAGGTATCACCGTACCCAACTCTTTAATAATTAGCTCTCGTCGTTCTTGCTTAATTTTATCTTTCTTCTTTTTCTTAATAATTTCATCGTCAGGAACTACTGGTGATGAGTTAGCAATTGTTGTAACTTCATCATCGATTAGATTTTTGATAATCTTTGAAATGTCATCTTCTTCTAGAATTGTTCGTCGGCGAACATAGGTTGCTTTTCGGTGCCGGTTCATCACGTCATCGTACTGAACAACATTTTTTCGGCTATCGAAGTTACGGTTTTCAACTTTTTTCTGAGCACCACTCAAAGCTTTTGTGATTGTCTTGTTTTCAATCGGTGTCTTTTCATCAACACCGAGTCGCTCCATCATTTTACCAATTCTGTCACCACCAAAAATTCGCATCAAATCATCTTCAACGCTGACGTAAAACTGTGTACTACCAGGATCTCCCTGACGACCGCAACGACCACGCAACTGATTATCAATTCGTCTCGACTCGTGCCGCTCGGTACCAATGACGTGCAAACCACCCTTTTCGACAACACCTTTACCAAGCACGATGTCAGTACCACGACCAGCGATATTGGTCGCCAGTGTGACTGCACCTTTTTGTCCCGCTTTGGCTACAATCGAAGCCTCACGTTCATTGTTTTTAGCGTTTAAAATTTCGTGCTCAACGCCAACTTTAGTCAAAAGACCTGCTAGAATTTCATTTTTCTCAACTGAGACAGTACCAATCAGAACTGGTTGGCCATCTTTCTGGCGTTGTTTCACCTCTTCTGCAATTGCTTGAAATTTTCCTGTTTCAGATTTGTAAATTCTATCAGGCAGGTCATCACGTTTGATAGGTTTGTTGGTTGGAATTTGTACAACATCTAATTTGTAAATCGTATGGAACTCTTCAGCTTCGGTCTCAGCAGTACCGGTCATCCCTGAGAGCTTATCGTACAGACGGAAATAGTTCTGAAAACTGATGGTAGCCAAAGTCATGCTCTCTTGCAAAACTTCAACATTCTCCTTTGCCTCAATTGCTTGGTGGAGCCCTTCGCTGTAGCGTCGACCATGCATCATTCGTCCGGTAAACTCATCGACGATGATGACTTCCCCATCACGCACCACATAGTCTTTATCCCGTTTGAAAATAATTTCTGCTTTCAAAGCTTGATCAATATGATAGACCGCTTGGACGTGTTTGGCATCATACAGGTTTTCTATTTTTAACAACTTTTGGATTTTTTCAACACCCTCATCGCTCAAAGAAACTGTTCTCTGCTTCTCGTCGAGAACATAGTCATCAGGTTTGAGTTCTTTAACCGATCCTGCAAATAGTCGATACTGACTGCCGCTGTTAGCACTTGGTGCACTGATAATCAACGGTGTTCTAGCCTCGTCAATTAAAATAGAGTCAACTTCGTCAACGATTGCATAAGCCAAATCACGTTGTCGCAGCTCACTTTTGCCGCTGACCATATTGTCGCGCAAGTAATCAAAACCAAACTCATTATTTGTGCCATAGGTAATGTCGGCTGCGTAAGCCTCAGGGCGACTACACGGTTTAAGATGCTGCAAACGCTCATCGTCATGCTCTTCATTATTAAACTCTGGGTCATAAATATAGGACACACTCTGACCAACAATCACACCAACACTCAGACCCATAGCTGTGTAGACTGGTGCCATCCAACCAGCATCACGCATAGCTAGATAATCGTTGACAGTCACGACATGTGCACCACGACCAGCCATAGCGTTCAGACTGACTGGCAGGGTCGCAACTAAGGTCTTACCTTCACCGGTGCGCATCTCCGCGATTGATCCCTCATGCAGAACCATGCCACCGATCATCTGGACTTCGAAGTGTCGCATTCCGAGTGTTTTATCGCTAATCTCTCGTGTTAAGGCAAAGACTTCTGGCAATGCTTTATCGAGCGACAATTTGTCGTCTTGAATTTGCTTTTTGATTTCGGCTGCTTGTTTTTTCAGCTGTGGCAAAGACTTATGCTGTAACTTTTCGGTATGTTTATCGATTGCCGCAACATCTTTACGCAGTTTCTTTAGTTTTTTGACCTGCGGATCTCCGAGGACTTTAGTTAATGCCTTTTTCAACTGAAAACTCTCTCTCTATTTAATCTTCACCAATAACAAATACGTCCTTTATAATAACGCGTTTTGCTAGTTTTGACGACCCCACCAATCACGGTCGGCGTCTTTTCGGAACTTCCGCAAAATACCTTTACGATCAGAACGTTTTACTGAGTGTTTTGTTTTGTATTTACGCACTTGGTTTTTAAGCTTTTCTTCAACGATATCAGTCGCAGCGAAAATATTAACCGTACGCTCTTTGGCGATCAAATCGTCATGCGGTAGATGTAACATCACTTCTGCTTCGAAGCGGTCTGGCTTTTTACTACGACTCTCACTCAAGGTAACAGTGGCATGAACGGTTTTCTTAGCATGCCTTGGGACCGTTTTTTCGACTGATTTAAGCATTTTTTCTATATACTTTCGGATATCTCCACCGATTTCATAGTTCTTGCCCTGAATTTCATATTTCATGAAATAACCTCCTTATTTAGATACACTTGTAAAACTTTTGGAACACGGATGGTGCCGTCTTGGTTCTGATAATTCTCCATGATTGCGATTAGGGTTCGGTCGGCAATGGCAGTGGCGTCGTTGGTGTGCGCTAACTGTTTGCCGTCTTCGGTCTTTACCTTAGTCTTCAGATCCCGTGCTTGAAAATCACCCATATAATCAGCGCTGTGTGTTTCGCAGTAACGATCCTGCCCTGGCATCCATGTCTCAATATCAACACCGCGAATATTCGGTCCGCCCATATCACCCGTTGCTTTCAAAATTACCTGATACGGTAGCTCAAGTTGCCGCGTAATATATTCCTGAATTGCTATCATCAAATCATGTTCGGCTCTTGAAGTTTTAGCATTAGTAAAGCTTTCCATTTCAAGTTTCTGAAAATGGTGAACTCGGATAATCCCGCGGGTGTCTTTGCCAGCGCTGCCGACCTCACGGCGGAAAGCTGTAGTGTAACCAGCCAGGCGGATTGGCAAATCATCATTCGCGAGTGTTTTATTACGATAATATGGCACGAGACTATGTTCGGCAGAACCAATCAACCAGAGATCATCGTTATTGAGTTTAAAAGTAACTTCGTCAGGCTTCAATCGACCAGTAGCTTTATAGGTTTCAGTATTTAGCATCAGCGGCGGATAGATTGGTTCGAACGGCTTAGTCGAAACATCTAGATTACTATCATTCACAATTTTTTCTATAATGGTCTGATCAGTTAAAAGCTGCATGCCCCACCATGCTAGTGCCATTTGTAGCTGGACCAAACCACCTTTTAGATATGCGAAACGAGCGCCAGAATTATTGGCAGCAGTTTCTTGATCGATAAAGCGTGTCAGCTCCCAATGTGGCTTTGGCGTGAAATCAAACGATGTTTTTTCTCCAACCTGACGAACGACGACGTTGTCATCCTCACTCAGGCCAATAGGTGTATCTTCGCTTGGGATATTTGGAACGTCATACATTAAATCATTTCGCAGCTCAAGTAGGCTTCTCGTCTTATCCTCTATCGAGCTCAGTTTGCCTTTAAGTTCGCGACCTTCTGCAATTTGCTCGTTGGTTGGTCGGGAATTCTTTCCGGCACTAGCAAGCTCATTTCGACGCGCGCGCAGACCTTCAGCTTGCTGCAAGAAATCACGGTAATCGGCGTCAACCTTCAGTAATTGGCTAACATCTACGTCAGAGCCTTTATCTTTAGCAGCTTTTTTAACAATTTCTTGGTTATTTCGGACAAAATCAATATCGAGCATGTTTTAAGTATAGCTAATCACGCAAATTATTGCATAACCAAAAGCAAGATATCCAAAAAAAACACAATCGATGTTACAATAAAATCATGAATAAAATGCTCGAAACCGCACAATCAACAATCCAAAAAGCTGGCGAAGCACTTGAACTCAACCAAGCACAGATTGACCGTCTGCTGGCCGTCAATCGCATAGTTTCATTAAAGCTACCGCTAGTCCGAGATGACGGAACCGTTGAGCTCATCGACGGTTTTCGCTCTCAACACAACAATGCTCGCGGCCCATATAAGGGTGGTTTACGTTTCCATCAATCTGTTGATGAAGATGAAGTTCGTGCTCTTAGTACACTAATGTCAGTTAAATGTGCTGTTGTTGACATTCCTTTTGGTGGTGGCAAAGGCGCCGTCAAGGTTGACACTAAAAAACTCAGCCCTAATGAATATAAACAGCTGGTTGAGACATTTATCACAGCGCTCAGTCCAGTCATCGGACAGGACGTAGACATCCCTGCTCCCGACGTAGGTGTTAACGGAGATGTCATCCATTGGATGCTTGATGCCTATAAAAAAGCTTCAGGCAATGATCCAATTGCTACTTTTACCGGGAAAAAAATCGAAGATGGCGGCAGCCTCGGTCGTGAAGCTGCTACAGGTCGTGGTGGTGCAATCATTACTAAAGCCCTACTTGAAGCCAAGCCTGACGTATTTCCAAATCGCATACCTCACGTACATGTTCAGGGATTCGGTAATGTTGGCTACTGGTATTCTCGCGTGGTTCGAGACTATGGTTGGAAAGTTGCTGGCATCTCAGATTCATCGACAGCTATCATGACACACGCTGAAGAAGGTTTCGATATTGAGCTAAGCAAACAGAAGAAACGGGCCGAGGGTCACCTTGGAGGAATGTATTGCGTCGATGGAGTCTGCAACGAAAAACTTGGCAAGGAAACTGACCATGGTGGTTTCTTAACAGAAGAAGTCGATATACTTGCTCTAGCAGCTCTCGAAAATAGCATCACGATGGATAATGTTAAAGACATTAAAGCCAAGATTATTGTTGAGCTAGCAAATGGTCCAATTACCGACGATGCTCACCAGTATTTAGTCGATAAAGGCGTTATAGTCATCCCAGATGTCTTAGCAAATGCTGGTGGTGTAGTTGTTTCATATCTAGAATGGGAACAAAGTAAGAAACACGAGCAATGGGAAGAAGAAATCGTCAACAAACAACTTGAGAAAATTATGCTCGATGCATTTAATGCCATCTGGCAGAAATCCGAAAAAGATAAGATTGATCTCAAATCAGCGGCTTTTCAAATCGCTATCCAACGCCTTGCTAAAGCCATGAATTTATAAATTTTATATCTTTTCTAGCACTACTTTTTCTAAAAAACTAACTCCAATACACTAGCCTGTTATTCCAGTGTAGACTTTAATCTAATAGAAAGATCTTGTGAAAATATCTGCGGCTATATGATTTCTGCTGCGCTTTAGAGGCTGGATTCTAAATTAATTCTGGATGACGAAAA
>CAZUNB010000013.1:0-27398 GCA_964622235.1 uncultured Candidatus Saccharibacteria bacterium
GCCGTAATGATGCTCTAACTTCTCGGAGAGACCAAAATTGCTGAGCAAATCCTAAGTGCCATCGAAACATTCCGTGCTAGTAAAACTCACGAATCGACCATTAAAACGACCGAAGTGATCATCGAACTACTTTGAATATCCTGAGTATATTTGATACAATTTACAGATGTTAGAAGTCAAAAACCTCAAAGCCAAAGTCGAAGATACACGAATTTTGCGTGGAATTGACCTTGAAGTAGGCGACGCCAAAACCGTTGTTATCATGGGGCCCAATGGTAGTGGCAAAAGTACACTTTCCTCATGTATTGCCGGTGATCCTCGCTATGAAATTACTGACGGCGAAATGCTTCTAGCTGGTGAGAATATTAATAAGCTCGGCGCCGATGAACGTGCGAAGCAAGGAATTTTCTTGGCACATCAAAGCCCTTTAGCGATTGAGGGTCTGATTTCCGAAACTTTCCTATGGCAGCTCGAACAGCTTCATCATCCAGGAGCACGGAAACTCGATGAATTCCAAAATTGGCTTCGCAAAACTGCAGCTGATTTAGAGCTTGATATTGAACTGCTTGAACGAGGCTTAAACGATGATTTCAGTGGTGGCGAGCGTAAAAAAATGGAAATTATCCAACTTTTGATTGTAAAACCAAAACTGATCATTCTCGATGAAATCGACTCAGGTCTCGACATCGATGCTTTAAGACACGTCACCAAAGCCGTGGCGCAATACCAAAAAGAAAGCGGTGCGAGCGCGATAGTTATCACTCACTACACTCGAATCCTCGAACACCTCAACGCCGACAACGTCCACGTCATGAAACGCGGAAAAGTCACGAGAAGTGGTGACAAGTCCCTCGTTGCCGATATTGAGTCTAACGGCTATTAACTATGGCCGAAAACCATAAAAAATTCAATTATCTTGGACCAAAACAAGCTACTCAAATTGTGGTTTTTTCTACTATGTCATTATTTACTACATCGGCGTTGATACTATACTTTGGCGATGACGCAGTGCCTGATTTTATCCAGGCATCGTGCGCACTAATAGCCTACTCGCTATTTATTATTTCTCCAGCTATATTCTCTGCCGGACCGTGGCTTCTAGTGACTAAATACAACTCAAGCGATGATGAAATCCTCTTAAGCCACTCAAACATCACCGCCCGTGGCTTGAAGTATCTCCTCAATGACCGCCCAATCGAATTTAACTTTCCGAAAGAAGGCAAAGAATCATTTATGGTAAAACTGTTATTACCGGATCAGCTTCCCGAGATTTTGCTTGACGCTCATGCAAATGATAAAACCATTCAACGTACCGTCAAGTTTATCCCATCAGAAAAAGATAGATATTCACTCGAAGGTGACTTCGACAAACACTTCAGGTTATATGCCAATCGTAAAAACAGTGCTGATATCCTGTCAATTATCTCTCCAGAATTCATGGAACTGTTAATCGAAAAGGGAAGTAGTTTTGATATTTATTTTTATAAAAATACCATAACCATTAGCTCACTCAGCAGTGAGGCTAATTCTAAATCAATTACTGCCGCTCTTGAGGCTCTTAGTTTTCTGGAGAGAGCAATTTCGCGTAAGCAAAAAACTTTTAAAATAAATTCTGAATTAGATAAATCTTACGAATTAAAACCCTCAGTTAAAGGTGGCCTCATTGCCAGAGTTGACAATCTTATCTTTCCAGATCTTTTTATGTTATTACTATGTACTAAAACACTAAATTTTTTCTATGATTTTAATTTTCAGTCTTCACCATTCATTCAAGCAACTGATGGTCTTAAGCAATCAATTGTGCCTTTCTTTTTTATAATTTTTGTTTTTTTTATGTTTAACCTTGCGCTGAGAATAGTTCACATAAACGCAAAGATAAGTTCGTTGCGTCTGATTAATATTATATTTTTTCTATTTAAATACAGTGTTACTATGTTTTTGCTCTACACTCTGTTGTCGCGAGCGTTCTAGCTATTATCTGCTAAAATAGAAGAATGGCAGATAGTTCAATAGACGACAAACAAGCTCCAGATACAGCGGATATCTCCGAGAACTTTCAGGAGGCGAAGAAAACCGCTGATAGCGTTGGATTGAAAGACTACAAGTACGGCTTTTCGATGCCAGACGAGTCTATCTACAAAAGTGATTTGGGTATAAACGAGGAAGTTGTCCGCACTATTTCGAGCATGAAAAATGAACCAGAATGGATGCTTGAAAAAAGGCTTGAAGCTTATAAAATTTTCTTAGAAAAACCAATGCCGAATTGGGGTGGAGATTTATCTCAAATTAATTTTGACGAATTCCGTTACTACGTCAAACCAAGCGAAAGCCAAGCTGCCGACTGGAACGATGTGCCACAAGGCATTAAAGACACCTATGACTTGCTCGGTATCCCTGAAGCTGAAAAAGAGCATCTGGGTGGAGTGAAGGCTCAGTATGAATCAGAGGTGGTATATGGCAGCCTGAAAGAAGAGTTAGCTCAACAGGGCGTTCAGTTTATGGGCATGGACGAAGCCTTGGTCGAGCATCCTGAGCTCGTTAAAGAATATTTCGGTACTTTAATCCCAGCCAATGATAATAAGTTTGCTGCACTCAATACTGCTGTTTGGAGTGGTGGGAGTTTCATCTATGTGCCACCGCAGGTCCAAATCAACTTACCGCTACAAGCTTATTTCCGCATAAACATTGCTCAGATGGGACAGTTTGAACGTACGATGATTATCGTCGACGAGGACGCCTATGTACACTATGTTGAAGGTTGTACTGCGCCTATTTATCGCAAAGATAGTTTGCACTCGGCAGTAGTAGAGATCTTCGTGAAACAGCGTGCTCGTTGTCGCTACACGACCATCCAAAACTGGAGCAAGAATGTCTATAACCTCGTAACCAAACGCGCAATTGCTGAAGAAGAATCAGTCATGGAATGGATTGATGGAAACCTTGGCAGCAAATTAACGATGAAGTATCCAAGTATTATCCTGAATGGCCGCAAAGCACACGGAGAAGTTCTAAGTGTCGCGGTTGCAGGCAAAGACCAAGTCCAAGACGCCGGCGGAAAAGCCATTCATCTCGCGCCCGAGACAACTAGCAAGATCGTTAGTAAAAGCATCAGCTTTGAAGGCGGTCGCACGAGCTACCGTGGACTCGTCAAAATCCCCGAAGGACGATGGGGAAGTCGTAGCCACGTCGTCTGCGATGCTCTTATTTTGGACCCAGAAAGTCGCACTGACACTTATCCGAAAAACGATATAGGTGAGAGTGATGTAACACTCGAGCATGAAGCCACCGTCAGTAAAATCGGTGAAAGACAGCTTTTTTATCTTATGAGCCGCGGTTTCAGCGAATCAGAAGCTCAGGCTATGATTGTTAACGGTTTCATCGAACCAATTGTTCGTGAGATCCCCCTCGAGTACGCCGCTGAGCTAAACCGTCTGGTTGAACTACAAATGGCTGGCTCGGTCGGTTAAAAACTATAAGAATTGCTTCAAACATATTCTAATCGAATCGATGCAATGCTTTATGGCCGACCCGAACCCATCTTGATTCTGGGTTTCCCCTGACGCTTAGTTCTTTCGCTTTGTTTTGTGACCATGGTCGTACCGATCGATAAAGCACCTTATTACCCTCTCTTCGAAAATGATCAAACTCACAGTTTTGTGGTGTTGCTCTATCTAATGCTTCTCTTCTAATCTGAGCTAGCTCTTCTCTGCCTCTAACTCCAAGAATCATACCTAAAACCACTCCCATCACACCTCTGTGAGTTATAACAATCAAGCCCTTGTCCTCATTTTTTTCCATTGCATTAATAAGTACACCGAAAACTCTTTCTTCCACCGACTGCACATCTTCTCTCAGTTCATCGTTGTGACCTCCATCAAACTCCCTCAGATCGCTAAATTCCTCATATTCAACTCCTGGTGGCCCAATAATTTTACTTGTATCAATAGCGCGCGGAAGTGTCGAGACCAATCCAACCTCCGGTCTCATCTCATCTGCATCGATCATGCTCCCCAGTACTTTGCACGCGGTGCCAGCTTGCAACTCACCTAACGGCGACAGGGGTTCTGCACCTCCATACTGTGCGGTCAGCGCTTCGGCTTTTTCCGAATCTACGCCACCCTCTAGCCTTGCATCGTTCACAACAGACTGGCCATGTCTTATTAAAATCAGCTCCGGTACAACAACTTCCAGGATTCTCATATATGTTTTATATCATATATCGATACAAATGAAAAGAAGCTTTTAGCCAAAGAGCTTGCTCGTCTTCCACTTATGTCTATAGTTTTTGGTGATGGTGGGAGCAACACGGTAATAAGCTCCTTAGCAACTAGTATACTTTTAATACCAAATACGCAGCAAAGAGTGCTTATTATCTAAACGAAATGACAACAGCTAAAAAGCTAGTGTCTGAATAATTATTCTAAAAACTATTATGCTATTGCTTGCAAATTTACTCTCTCTGTTATTTTTGAAATATTAATAACTGAGGAGAAGCCATGTCAGAGTCATTAACTTTCAGAAAAATAGCTACACTTGCAACAGTGAGCTTGTTAGGCACACTAGCTGGTTGTGGCGGCGATTCCGATACCACCGACACAGCTCAAGAGCCAGAGGCTTCAGGATTCAGCATAACGAATGAGACAATTTATACTCCCGATGGAAAGCGAATAACAACATACGATGCTGAAGATCCCGAATATGTCGTATTGAATGAAGATGTTTCATATACCCTTAAACGTAGCATATTAGTCGAAGAGTGCGTCGGTGAAGATGGAGAAGACCTGCAGACGCTGGCTGTTGCTGGCGACTTTCGTGGAGGACTCAGCATTGATAAGATTCCGGATCACCCTGAGTGCATAGATGACGGAAAATTAACTCCACCAACCAAGCGACCATCATCAACCACAATTGGGTAATATTCTATTATCATTCCTAGCCGTCACAAGTTGTCTAGTTTATACTAGTTGATATGAATACCGTTTTGAGTAAAAAATCCGAGCAATACGAATTTTCGGATTTGCTGATTATCCTTGATGGTGATGATGAAAAGTATGCGCTTGAAGTCGTGCTTGATGCCGCCGAGACAAACGCCACTATCGTCAACAAAGCAATTATCGCTCCAGGTGGGACGCTTGAAATGCGTGGTTTAATCAAGATGACTGATAAAGCCGAGCTTGGTCGTGCTGACCTTACGCAAAAAGTACTTTTACTCGGTAAAGATGCACATGCAACCGCTATTCCTGAGCTCGAAATTGAAAACAACGAAGTCAAAGCCAACCACGCCGCAAGTGTCGGACAACTCGACAAGAAATTGGTGGAATTCCTGATGCGTCGTGGTTTTAGTCAGCAACAGTCAACACGATTGCTTATCCAAGCCTTTGTTGACGATGTCATGGTCAGTCTCGACGAAGACAAGCAAGTGATTCTGAAAAAACGATTAGAAATGTTGTTCGAGCAAGTTTTCGATGAATAAAGCTGATTTTCCAAGTCTCGTTAATAACCCAGATTTAGTCTACCTCGATGCGGCGGCGACCACACCAATATGCGCACCCGCGCTCTTAGCCATGGACAATTACTATTTGAACAATGGCAGTAATATCCACCGTGGTTTATATCCGCTCGCAGAAGAGGCCACCGAGCAGTACGAAGCAGCTCGGAGAACTGTCGCTGAATTCATCGTTGGCAAGAAAGATGAACTAGTATTCACTCGCGGTACAACCGAATCGCTGAATACGATCGCCTACGGATTAGCTCAATCATATCCAGAGCATGAAGTATTTATCGATCCAACTGCCCATCATGCCAATATCTTACCGTGGCGAAAAGAAGTCGACCAACAAAAACGAAAAATTTCGCTACTACCACTTGACGGTAAACTCCAAATTGATTGGAAGAAATTTTCGGTGCAGATTAGTGACAAGAAAATTATCCTAGCAATTACTCACATCAGCAATGTCACCGGACAGATCAGCGATATTAAAACAATCACTGAACTTGTGCGAGAAAACTGCGAAAATGCAATTATCGTAGTTGATGGGGCGCAAGCCGTCGCACATCTATCCGTTGATATTGCCAATCTTGATGTTGATGCCTATGCTTTTTCAGCTCATAAAATGTACGGACCAAAAGGAGTTGGCGCACTTTGGGCAAGATCAGAAATTCTCGGAAAAATACCACCATTTATTGTCGGTGGTGGTAGCGTGTTAACTGTAACTGATGATAACGTTGAATTCCTTCAACCACCTGAGAAATTTGAAGCAGGAACACCACCAATTGCCGAAGCTATCGGCATGGCAGCAGCTTGTCGGTTTGTTCAAGAGGGCCAGTTTGAAGACAATGAACTGGCTGGATATCTTTTCCAGGAAATTTCTAGACTGCCAGTTAAAGTTATCGGTAGTCCTAGTAACCGATCTGCTTTAGTGAGTTTTTCTCACGACAAAATTCATGCCCACGACTTGGCTGGCTTTTTAGGTGAAAACAATGTGGCTAGCCGCGCAGGACACCATTGTACGATGCCATTACATGAACGACTAAAAATCCCTGCTAGTCTCCGCCTCAGCTGTGGTGGCTACACAAACAAAGAAGACATCGACAGGGCTGTTGATATCTTAAAACAAGCAATCGACCAATTATCATGAGCAGTCTTTATCGCCAAGTCTTGCTAGAAAGATATAAAAACCTTCGCCACAAAGGCACACTCGAACAGGCCGACTATAGCGTTCCAAGTCACAATCCAAGCTGTGGCGATTCTCTGACCATAGACTTGAAGATTGATGAACAGGGTATTGTCCAAGATGCCAGTTTTTACGGTGATGGCTGCATGGTTAGTCTTGTTTCTGCTGATGAAGTGATTGATCATTTAATCGGTAAACCGATAGCTGAAATCGCTACGATAGACTTGAAACAAATCGAGCAATGGCTTGGCAATCCGTTGACCGCTGGTCGGTATAACTGTGCCACGCTGATTCTTCAACCTATTAAAACAGTAGTAAGACCACACAAAAACAATTGATTTCATACTCTTATATTTGTTATGCTTAAACTAATTATAGTCTAAGGAGTGGAAACTATGCCCGAGCAACAAAACGGACCGCAGCAGAATTATCAACCATTGCAACCAATTCAACCTGGTGGAAGCACCAATCTACCCGGCGCACCACAACCTAAAAAATCGCACAAGGCGCTCTGGGCAGTGATTATAGTTGTTATCATTGCTCTTATCGGTGCAGGGATTTATATGTTTCTGCAAATCAAACCACAAGAGCAAGCCGAGCAAGCTAAAACAGATGAAAAGGTTATAAAAACTGAGACCTATCAACCCTACAATCTAGGATCAAAACTCGTTGGATTTAATCTGGAGACAGGAATATATAAAGACCTCGTTGCTAGCCTGCCAGCAGAAGCAAATATCATCGACACAAGTATTCGAAAAAATAAGGTACAGGTTATATTTAACACTGAAGCTCGATTCGATAGTCAAAATAATGTTCAAGTTCCGGAAAAAATATTTGCCAAAGTTGACACAAACGAACCTTACGAAATCTGGCAATCGAAAAACGGTGCGCAACTTCTAAGCACAACTATTTCTACCGACAACGAAGTGCTACTTATTTCGGAAGGTTATAATAATGAAAAAACAAATTTTGTCAGAGCGCCAATTGTTCGTGGTGGTAAACCGGTCACATTAGTCGATGATGCTACGATACTTGGACTTCCATTATTCTATGATCAAGAGAGTAAACGAGCTTTATTCCAGCAAGTTTCTTGCCTTGGATGCGATGCACCACTTCTACCGATTATATATGAACTAGATACGAATAGCCGTGAGTTGAAGAAGGTATTTGCACTTGATGATGCTAGCCAAGATGCTGGTTACAACTTTGATGCGACAGGAAACGTCAGGCAATTCGTACTATCTGAGTCACTCGATTCCACAGAAACAAAGACTAGTGATAAAAATCCCATTGACCTCCTAACATATAAAAATGGTTCTATTACAAGTAGAAACATCTATCGGTTTGGCGATGAAGAAAGTGAAAAGAAAGAAGAGACAACAAAGGACACTGATCAACCACTAGTTCAAGTAGCCCCAAGATTAAAGGCTAAACTGCTCGGTGTTAATGAAGAACTACTAACTTTTGGAAAGTACGAAATCGACGCTAACGGAGACCAAACATTGAGAAAAATTATGGTCATCGATACGACTAATCCGAACAATAAAATAGAATTCCCGATTGCGCTTGCAGGCAATATCAATGCAGTAAAAGTCAATACGGTTGATAGCAAACACTTCATCATACAAACAGTCGAGATGGGAGAAATGTACAATCTTGGGATTTGGACATTTGATACTGAAACTCTTGATGCTAATAAGACACCCGTCTTCAAGAATATTGACCGAATAACCGTAAACCAGAGCATTGGCGACTCCGTAGTTAGCTATCGAGACAACCTACTGCCCCTAATTATCGAAGTTAAATAGATTCTAAATAGATCTCCAACCTTTTTTGCACCGTATCATTTGTTATAGTCAATAACATGGCCGATACGCAGAAAAAATAGAAAAAGATATTCTCTATAACTATTCACTCAAATCCCTTCTACTCAGCAAAAAAAAGGATGTCATTAAGCAAGATAGCTCCGAAGGAGCCTATACGTCGTAGGAATAGGACTAACTGCCAAAACCTGGAATTTCCTCGGTAGCATCCATAGCGCAAATAACATTATCCGTGGTCAAGGTGATATTTTCCTTGCCCGAGATGATATTTTCCTTGCCCGAGATTTAACACAGACTGGAAATAATGAACAAGCCGAAGAAGGGATCTATAAGGTCCAAACTGATTCCCTCGAAAATATTTTTAAAATGATAAAGAAAGGAGCAATCACCGACAGTAAAGCCATCGTTGCCTTGACCTTGTATAAGCTTAAGGCCGAAGAGCTTCAAAATTAATGATATAATAGTCATTACATAAGTGGAGAGACAAAATGGCATGTGATGGAAGTGGTAAATGTAGTGGGTGCGATGACAACCTAGAGAACGCACGTCCGAATAGCGCCGAACTAGTTGACGGATTTGAGCGAGCGCCAGCTCGCGCCATGCTTCGAGCAGTTGGTATGCAAGATGATGATTTTAAGAAACCACAAATCCTAGTTATCGACACTGACAACAATGTTACACCGTGCAACATTAGCGGTGGTCGCCTTAATGTTGCCGCTCGTCAAGGCGTAACAGCGGCCGGTGGATTCGGCTTTTACGCCAGTACGATTGCTGTCAGCGATGGTATCAGCATGGGCACCGATGGCATGAAAAATAGTTTAATTAGCCGTGAAGTTATTACTGACAGTGTTGAGACCATTGCTCGTGCTGAAAAAATGGATGGCTTGATCACGATTGCCGGTTGTGACAAATCAATCCCAGCCATGATTATGGCCCCAGCTCGATTAAACATTGCTGGTGTCATGCTCTACGGTGGTTCGACCTTACCGGGGAAACTAGATGGCAAAAGCATCGATATCGTCAACGTTTTTGAAGCTGTCGGTAAAAGAGCTGCGGATAAAATGACTGATGATGAGTTGAAGGCAATTGAATGCAATGCATGTCCGGGCGACGGTAGCTGTGGCGGTATGTTTACTGCAAACACAATGGCCAGTATCGGCGAAGCACTTGGAATCTCTGTACTTGGCAGTGCTAGTCCTGCCGCTGTTGATAATCGTCGTGAAGGCTATGCCCGTGAAGCTGCAGTAGCTGTTATCGAGCAACTCAAACGTGGTATGACAGCGCGAGATATTATCACCCCAAAATCAATCGAGAACGCAATCATGATGGCCAACGCACTCGGTGGCTCGACCAACGCAGTGCTGCATATCATGGCGATCGCGCACGAAGCCGAAATTGATATAGATATCATGAAGTTTAACGAAATCCGCAAAAAAGTTCCGCAAATTGCCGATACCCGACCAAATGGAAAATACCATATGATTGATATTGACCGAGTTGGTGGTATCCCGGTAGTACTACAAATGCTACTCGATGAAGGTTTGCTGCATGGCGATTGCTTGACCTATAACGGCAAAACAATGGCTGAGAACTTAGCTGCTATCAAACCACCAAAACCTGATGGTGAAGTGATCCATCCGTTTTCTGACCCAGTACACGATGAAGGTGGTCTGACAATCCTGAAGGGCAGTCTCGCACCACTTGGCGCGGTGTTTAAGATTGCTGGTGTTGATGAAGTCAAAAAATTCGAAGGTACAGCTCGAGTATTTGAAAGCGAAGAGCACGCCATGAAAGCAATCCTAGCCGGTGAAATCAAAGAATATGATGCAGTCATAATTCGCAATGAAGGACCCAAGGGTGGCCCAGGTATGCGCGAGATGCTTGCGCCGACCAGTGCCATCAAGGGTACTGGAATTGACGACAAGGTCGCACTTATCACTGACGGTCGTTTCAGCGGCGGCACACGAGGCCTGGCGATAGGCCACGTTGCTCCGGAAGCCTATGATGGTGGACCAATCGGACTCTTGAAAGACGGCGACAAAATCGTAATCGACCCGGCTAATGAAAGCCTTGAAGTTCTGGTCGACGAAGCTGAGATGAAAAAACGTAAAGCCGCTCATAAACCGAACTCACCAAATAGTCCAGCTCGTGGTGTTCAGGAGAAATTTCGACGGCTGGTTAATACTGCAGATAAGGGTGCAACCACCAGCTAGCTGGCAGCAAAGATGTTTTGTTCCATAATAATGTTTTTTCTCATTCAACTTTGACACCAAAGTTGAGCAGTAACGTAGTTTCTAATAATAGTTTTCTTTTCTAAGCTCATTACTTTGCACCGACAAAGTAACACAAAACTCTCTCACGACTACAAAACATGATGGAAATAGCTATGAATTACTCTCTGGTTCCTGTGGAACTCCTTGCAGTCGCCCACTCACTCCGTTCGGGGTGGTCCTCGTCGCGCAGTGATTAATTCATAGCTATTTTCTCAGTTTTGGCGGATGCTCGACTTAAGCCGTAAACTATTGCGGGTTCACTCACTTGGCTCTAGGCATAAAGGAGGAGTCTCCTGAAGAACGAATGTCATTATTACAATCTATTGCAGTCGAGGACTGTTTGACGAAATAATTAGTTGCATAAGCATCTAATTGTTGAGGAGTTCCGCAGACGATTGTAAGAATGATTAATGAGTTCATCAAGAGTGATGATAAGCCTAGTGGTTTTGTTGCTTTTGACACCAAAAATAGATGCAATAAATATAATCTATAAATAATTTAATCTTATTTGTCTTCTTGCGTAGCGGCTGATGATATCGCATCAGCTTCTGCTCTCATATCAGCAGCTCTTTGCAGTTGATATGCACGTTTTTCGGCAGCTTGTAATTCAGGGCTTTTTCCTAGACGTGGGCAATCTTTAGGGCACCCTGTTTCCGCAACCTCAGCACTACTAGATGGTTTGTGAGTAGGGAAGTTATCGACATCAGCTTGCATTGAGCGGACTATGTTTACTGCTGTTTCTCCAACTGCTGCACCGCCTTTAAGAATGCCACGGTTTGGTCGCTCAGCATAAACTTCTACTCTTTCTGGAAATTTAAGAATCGGTCTCAGCGGACAGTCTGTTGGTCGATTATCATAATCAGCTAATGCGGGTGATCCTATGTATGGATTAAATCTTGCAACTAATTCACCGGCATCGTCAATTACTGCTCCAAAGAGTGGGCTCATCATACCCATGTCAACTAATGCAAAACTCGGATCCTGAGCATCACAGCTCATCCCATCTGGAACTGTCCAGGGCTCGCTATCGTTTGGCTGTGATAAGTATTCTCCATCAGCTAATGGCATTACATTCTCCTATTATTTTAAATTATATTTCCAGTTAACTCTCTCTCTGTATTTTGCAAGCATGAGGGTTTTGTTTTGTAAATATTTTTGTTTGCGATGCTTTTCTGTCTGTAGGCTTAATCAGGTTCAAGATGATTTAAGTTTTTTTTCGGACTCTTGGGTCTGGGCATAAAGGAGTGAAGCCAGAGTGTGAATGTAAAATACACAATAGTGACAAAAACAATGTTTGAATGAGCTGTTTGCTCATGAGTTTTGTTTTTGATTGTTTATTTTACGATGAATACATCTAGCGGAGCGACAGCCCAGCGCTTTGCTCAACTTTGGCGACAAAGATGAAACGGATAAAAACGTATATTTTGTATAAATTTATACTGAGTTGTAATCGGTCGAGAATAAATTCGTAAGTAAAATGATAGAATTAAATTGATGAAACTTACGCTTAAGAAAAAACAAAAACAATTACTCTTTAGCTTGTTGATTGTAGTCATTGCTGGGTTTTTTGGACTTGATGCGTACGACCCACAAAATCAGCTGACTAAAAACCTTCCAATGCCGACACCAGGTCAGTTTGAGGTTGCCAAAGTCTATGATGGCGACACCATTGGTGTGCAGATCAATACAAAAGTTGAAAAGGTTAGGCTCATCGGAGTCGATACACCAGAAACGCATCATCCGAAAAAGCCAGTGCAATGTTTCGGTCAAGCTGCCAGTGACTATACGACTAAAAGTCTACTCGGTAAGAAAGTTCGTCTTGAGTCTGACCCAATCGGCGACAATATCGATCGCTATAGTCGTTTACTGCGCTATGTTTATCTCGAAGACGGAACACTCTGGAATCAAAAACTAGTTGCCGATGGCTACGGCTTTGCCTACACTTCATTTCCATTTGGAAAAAGTGATGAATTTAGACAAGCGGAGAGGAGTGCTCGAGAAAATAACCGTGGACTATGGGGTGGTTGTGAGATAACCACCGACAATGGCCATATTACATCTGGTAATGCTCAGTAACTACATTGTGTCTATATAACGAAGCAACTTTTTTGCTGACTTTGCCCAGCTATATTTGTCTGCTGCCAACACTCCTGAAGCAATCAGATTATTTCTTGTCTTTTTGTCTTCGAGCATCCTAATTTTTTGTTGAAAATCATCGATCGAATGTGTGTCAAAGAACAACGCCTCATCATTTGTAACTTCGTGAAAGATTGCTAAGTCACTACAAACTACTGGCAGACCTGACTTCATTGCTTCGATGAGCGACAAGCCAAAACCCTCGGCCTTGGAAGCGCTCACCATAGCGAAAGACGTCATAAGCAAATCCATATATTCTTTCTCAGATGTACCATCATGAAATACAACTGTTGATTGTAAACCCATCGACTCTCTAAGTTTTCGTTTTACAGCTGAGGTTACTTTACTAAGTAGATGCAGCTCATAGTCGGGTAGTTGATTCATAGCCTTAACTAAAAATTCAACATTTTTATAGCTAAAAAATGACCCCATATAAAGCAATTTATTATCGGCTTGAACATTTATCTTCGAACTAAATACATCATTAGCGGCATTAGGAATTACAACGATTGGTTTTTTTGTTAATTTCATCTTCTCGATTTCTAACTTTGAAGATTTGCTAACCGTCACGACGGCATCAGCACGGTTTAGTGTTAGCCTTTGAGGCAGCTTGCTGATATGAAATAACTTCCAAAAAAACTGCATATACTTAGAAATGTTATTTGGCGCCGTCTTGAACTGGTAGTATATCGTGTCGTGTAAACTCAGAATTAATTTATATTGTTTGCCAAGACTGCCCATTATCTGCATCGGAGAAAATACAATATCTGCACCTAATTTATTCAGTTTTCTAGCAATAAATATTTCAGATAATGATTGCGGATTATTTAAAAGAACAGTCTTGACAGAAGTGGGGAGTAGCTCGTGCTGCTCATCAGTATAAATAATTGCGGTCACATCAGTTAATTTTGCAAATTCACATAGTAACTCGTGACTGTAGCGACTTATTCCGTCGCTACCTGTTGTTTTAATGAAGCGAGCATCAAAGAATATTTTTTTTGGCACTTTTCAGCCTAGTCGATTAGATGTTGATAACATACAGTTAATATTACCAGAATATATTGCTATACTTAACCAAATGAGAATACTAATCGCGAACGACCTTCATTGGCCGATGATAGTCGGTGTTGCTACCTCAACCAGAACACTAGCTATAGAATTATCAAGGAATGGGCATGAAGTATTGGTCTTAGCGCCCTCCAGAAAAGGCCACGGACGTAATGAAATTGATTCGAACTATACCATCACCAGAGTAAAGTCGGTAGCTATCCCATTTCAACAAAATTTAAGATTATCACTCAGCCTAGAGCGACGGTTGACCAAAGAAATTAAAGAGTTCAAGCCAGATCTTGTCCACATTCATACTCAATTCAGTATTGGGCTTGGTGCTATGTATGTTGCGCACAAAATGGGCATTCCAATCGTGGCAACAAATCACGTACTGCCGGATAATATTGTTAAAAACGTAATGCTACTAACGCCAATCTCAGGACTTTTCAATAAACTTTTTACCAGATATGGCATTTTGCTCTATAAAGATGCCGACCACATTATCATGCCGACTCAGTCCGCGATTGACATGTTCAATACTAGCTCAATAAAATCACCAATAACCCCAATATCTAACGGCATAGACTTGGATCGTTTTTACCCCCATGAACCGGACGAAAAAGTGTTTGAAAAATTCAATATACCTAAAAAACCAATAATTTCATACGTTGGACGAGTTGACGGAGAAAAAGAGATCGACACATTAGTATGGGCAGCAGAATTGATCAGGCAAGCTCATGATGCACACTTTTTGATTGTTGGCGGTGGGTCAATGGTAAATGAGCTGAAACGATTAGCTAGAAGACTTGGCGTCTTCCAGAACTTTACTTTTACAGGGAGGGTAAGCGATGATGATCTTGAGGAGTTGCAGAACATATCATCTATATTCATTATGACGTCGCCAGCCGAGCTACAGAGTCTTGCAACGCTAGAAGCAATGGCCTGTGAAACTCCTGTTATAGCAGTTGATGCTGGTGCGCTCTCAGAGATTTGTCAAGATGGAGTTAATGGCTTTTTAATCGAACCACAAGATTTCCAAACATTAGCAGCTCGTGCCATAGAACTGCTCGATAATAAGAAGAAAATGGAGAAGTTTGCGAAAGCTAGTCTTGAAATATCTCAAAAACATAACATAAAAAACGTCGTTAAAGAATTTGAAGAAGTGTATCAAACAACTATTAACCGATAAAAGTTATTATTTCCGAAGCCAATCGTTCCGGCTCTTCATAATGGAGTAGGTGACCACGACCATCAATCTCGATTTTCGTTATGTTATCACGAGGTTTGATTTCATCATACTCCTGAATCGGTACTACTACATCTTTATTGCCAAACAGCAGTAAAATCTTTTTCGGTAAAGTCTCAATTATCCCTGTAATCTGTGTAGTATTAATTTCGCGTTGTAAGGTAAGGTAAAACTTTGCACTTGATATATATTTTAAATTTCCGATATGCTCGCTATAAATCTCTGAAAATAACAATTTAGATTTAGTGCTCACGAGTATTTTTGTTGAAATTTTTGAAATTACTTTGCTTCGATGAAAATTAGTCTTTACAAACACATCAAAAAAAAATATAGCATTTTGTAACTTAGCACCAAACCACCGCGAATCCAACAACCTCACGGGAGTGACTGGCGGAGAAATAAGAATAAGATTTTCATACAGAGAAGGATTTTTCTGACAAGCTATTGTTGATAGCATCCCACCGTATGAATGCCCCAAAAGTACTGGTTTCGTACTCATCGATAGACTTTTGACAAACTGGTTAAGTAGCCTGGCTTGTTGTTCAATAGAAAAGTCATCTCTAGGCAGTGGACTCTCACCAAAACCGCTAAAATCTGGAATTATTAGATGATATTTTTTTTCTAGTAAAGGTGCTATCTTATAAAATCCTCGATGACTTCCAGATATACCATGAACAAGTAAAATGGTTTTAGCAGCTGATACGTTCGATTCCCAGTAAAATATTGTATTTCCGTGTACCGTTTTCTGTTTTTTTTCCATGCACACATAATACTCTAGATTGACTCGGCGACATAAGGAGGTTAATGAACATGCTCCATTACAGCTGATTTCGACTTGGATATCATCAAACATATTGCAATACTGAGAGGGCAAGACTGTAATCATTTATTGAGTCCAAGGCTCTACATAATCTAATATAGAAATTTATTTTGCTTTTCTCTTTTTACTATTATGGTTATTTATAACGGCAAAAAAGGTGAGACCTAACCTACCAAGTACATTTTAATTATTTAATAAGTTTAATGTGTTTGATGGGTTCGCTTCAATTCGATTTTTTAAATGCTGTTAAAAAATTCACCGATTAGCATCTAGTCTATACAGCAGGTTTTGGTTAAAGTAAAAGCTATATAGTTACGGGATTATCATCGATGCGCTTAAGAAACTCTCGAACCATAATAACCTGCATAGCAAAACTGTCACCCATCCCGTGATCTTCTCCATCATAAATAACAACATCACCAAGCAGAACAGCTCCTTTAAGCGATTTTTTTAACACATTGCTATCGTCTAACGTAGTGCCTCTGATGCCAGCCTGAATTATTAGGTGCCCAAAATTTTTTAATATTTCTTTTTCTCGGGCAATACCCAAATCTCTCTCAACCGAACCCTTTGCGACAGCGAGCGGTGCAAATGTTAAAGCCTCTTTGTCCCGCCATAGCATTTCATAAAATTGGCGGACTGAACCTCTATCCCAGTCGAGCGGCGGAGCGCTCGCTAGCCTGCGAGGTAGAATGTTATTAATCTTTCCATATATATCTGGACTTGTCTGACTTTTTTGTAATCGAAAGAGCATATCAGCCATATTGAGTGTCGCTGAGCCAAAAGCCTTGATATCCGGATTCTCTGCCCAAATTGCTCCAACAACTTCAATATCTTCGCTAATTTCCGCCAGTAATGCGGCGTTTTGAGGATTTCCAAGCGAGTAGCCAAAAAACACAACTTTTTGATTCGAGTCTTCATCAACACCAAGCTCGCTTGAAGCAACCTGTTGCATTGCAAGCCATTGCATCTTCGCCACCTCTTTGTTTGAGCCCTTTTTTAGAGACTGCTTTTGCAGCTTCGTTAATTTTGTGCCATTTTCTTTGTCAGCGCCGTTAGCACCCATACCAGGGAACAACGGGATAACAACGGTGGAGCCTGTCATAACAGAAAGAGTCACCGCGCCACGCAGTGCACCTTTTGTGTCGGGGCCATCTGTCCATGCAGGCGGTCGAATCAAGGTTATACCCGAACCATCTAAGCCGTCCTCGCCCTGAACAACGAGAACCTTCATATTAACCTTCTCACCATTTTCGTCTTCAATGAGCGTTTCGCGAATTTCAACTTCTGACGAATATTTATCGTAGAATAAGGCTTCTTTTGCCAATATGTCTTCTGTCGCCTCGGCTAGCTCGAGGATCACGTCGATAGCAGGGTCTGTTGCTAAAAAACGACTTTCAGAGAATCCTTTTTGGTCAGGCAAAAGCAGTTTTGACATAATTTATATACTATATCAGAAAAACTTATAAATTACAACTATAGAACACTGGTTTACTTAACGGTAGTGCCGATGGATTCACCCTGAACAACTTTGGCAATATTACCTTCTTGGAGCAGGTCAAAAACGATAATCGTTTCGTCCTGATCCATCGCCATCGCCATGGCAGATTTGTCCATGACACGAATTTCTGGATTTTCGAGAGTCTCTTGCAGGGTTAACGTCTCATATTTTACTGCGTCTAAATTAGTAACTGGGTCCTTATCATAAACTCCATCAACTTTTGTAGCTTTCAGAACCGCATCACATGATAGCTCAGCGGCAGCTAAGACAGAAGCCGTGTCGGTCGTGACAAATGGATTCCCAGTTCCGCCCGCGAGGATTACAATTCGTTTCTTCTCCAGGTGGCGTAAAGCACGACGACGGATATATGGTTCAGCGACGGCATTAGCCTGCAGGCGAGTCATCAATCTAGCTTCAAGACCATTCTGTTCGAGTACATCAGTTAGTGCCATACCATTCATGATGGTCGCAAGCATACCCATATAGTCAGCATTAGTTCGTTCGATTCCATTTTTAGAAAAACTCTCGCCGCGAACAAGGTTTCCACCGCCAACGATGATAACAATCTCAGCACCAGCTTCTTGAGTCTTTTTGATCTCTGCGGCTAGCCAGTGAAGAAACTCCGCATCGATTCCGCTTTCACGTGAACCTTGAAATTGCTCACCAGAAAGTTTCAAAACAATTCGTTTATACATCGAGTGATATTGTACGCTAGACTACGCTGCTAACGCAAATCACGTGCTTTTTGGGTAACCGTGAAACTATGATGTATTAGTAAACACTCTCCTAAGACCATCTACCACAATACCTGCACAAACAATCCCTACAGGTATTGAGCCTGCCTGAAGCAAATCAGGGTAATTCATGCCTTCTGCCCCTCCACAGTTAGTTGCAAATGCTAGAGAAATCAAAGCAGGAAAAATCCCAAGAGACTCTACCACCCCGATCAATCTCTGATCTGCTGCTGCCAGCATCTCGCTATGAGTAGGTGTAGTCGATTCAGCACCCATATTTTCTCAGTTCAGTATATATATTTATCATAGTATATATCTTAACATAGTATATATACTATGTCAATTAATTGCAATATATACTTCTGCATCAACCTAATTAGCCATGCTACAATCAGTTCATGAAATTAGTGTCTTGGAACGTCAATGGAATCCGTGCAGTCTTGCGAAAAGAAGCACTGCAGCCAGTTTTTGACCAGCTCAAACCAGATGTTTTATGCCTTCAAGAGACCAAAGCCCAACCTGACCAAATCGAACTCGATATACCAGGGTTTAATCTTGTAGTTAATAGTGCTGAGAAAAAGGGTTATTCTGGCACGGCAATCTTAAGCCGTGAAAAACCACTACAGACCATCAACAACTTGCCAGAAAAGCTAGCTGACAAATATAAAATCGAAGACGATGGCTACGGCGACCCAAACACCGAGGGCAGAGTACTAGCTGCTGAATTCTCTGACTTCTGGGTCGCGACTGTCTACACGCCTAACTCTAAAGACGACTTAACTCGCATTCCACTACGACAGAAATGGGATCCGGCTTTCGCAGAATTCATCAGCTCGCTTAGCGGCGATAAACCAGTTTACGCCAATGGCGATTTCAACGTCGCCCACAAACCAATCGACCTAGCTCGACCAAAAGAAAACAAAGGAAAAAAAGGTTTCACCGAAGAGGAGAGGACTGGCTTTGACGGCATTTTAGACAAAGGTTTTATCGACACTTTCCGCACACTCCACCCCGACACCATCGACGCTTACAGTTGGTGGAGCCATTGGGGTAAAGCTAGGGAACGAAACGTCGGCTGGCGCATCGACTACTGGCTAGCCAGCGAGATCAAAGCTTCGGACTTAAAAAAAGCGGAAATCCACCCTGAGCTCATCGGCTCCGACCACTGCCCTGTCAGCATCGAACTGCCCTAAAGACACATCAAAGATAAATTCTCCACTAACTAATCGTGAAGAAACACTAAGACAGCGCACCGACAGCTGCTCTTTTAGCTACTTCCCAACCTCCCATTGCGGCTAGAGTAGCTGTCATACCCAAGAAGGCCCCACCGATCCCATTGCCTGTACTCAATTCTGATAAAGTTCTGCTATGTGCCTCTTGTAGATCACTTAGATTATCATCAGCTCCGGATGACTTAAGGCTCGCAACATTAAAGGCATCATTTGCGGCACTGTACATATCAAAAACTTCACCCCTTGCTTTTGCACCGCCTTCTTTGGTGGCGCATTCGAAACTCTCGATATCGTCCAAAAAGTCTTCAGGTGAATCGAATTGATGATCATTCACTACAGACAGGCATCTTTGCCCCATACTCAGACGAATACCGGCCCTCACATCATCAAGACCTTCGGCTGCCGCCTGTTCGGCTTTGGAGGCCTTCGCAGCATCCGCTGACGCTGCAGTCATCTCACTATCAGTTGGTCTTTTTTCAAAATCATCAGCACCTTTTTGTACTCCCAGATAAGCTCCACCACCAACAAGACCAATGGCAACTGCGCCTCTTACATATTTTCCTGTAGGTGTCATTTGCGCCAACTCCTTTAAAATTACATTCCTATTTCACAAAATACCTTTATTGTAAAATTTTTGCAAGCACTAGTATTTTGTTTTATAAATTATATGTTCATTTCATTCAACTTTGATAGCAAAGTTGGGCAAACTACTGAGCTGTCATGACGCTTGATGCGTTCATCGTAAAATAAACAATCAAAAGCCGAACTCATGGCTGTTCGCCATTCAAACACAGCTTTTGTCATTATTGTTTATTTTACATTCACGCTCAGGCTTTGGTTCTTTTACGCCCAGGCCTAACATCGAAACCTACAGGCACAGCCACACCATCAATAGGTATCGAACTTTAAAGGCATCCAAGCTTTAGGATGTCCGGTTTGTTAGAATAGATTTAGATATGAGTAAAACCGACCGAAATGATTTAGTTCAAACTTACCTCGCGGAAGTTACCGAGCTGTTCAACACAGGACACTCTCGCGAGCAGGCTTATCGCCCAGCACTGCAGCGACTGATGGAGTCGATTGATGACACAACGCCTGTTAACGACCCGAAACACAGTGAGCACGGTGCACCAGATTTTGTCTTCTTGAAAAAATCAAACACCGATATCATCAAAGGCTACGCCGAAGCCAAAGACGTCGACAAGAACTTGGATAAAACTGAAAAGTCGGAGCAGATGACACGCTACGCCGGCTACCACAACTTATTTCTGACCGATTATCTCGAGTTCCGCTTCTTCAAAAACGGTGAAAAATACGAAACCATCAGCCTCGGCAAATATAATAGCGACAAAACCCTCAGTCTAACTCCGGAAAACGGCCAACGCCTGATGAACGAGCTCGAAGCATTTCTCGAACAAACGCCAGAAAGCATCAAAAGCGGCAAGCGGCTCGCTAAAATCATGGGTGCCAAGGCACGGCGTATTCGTGACAACGTGGCGATTTATCTTAAAGATGATTCAATCAATGCCAACGAGCTCGAAAAAATCTATGAAATGATGAAGAAACTGCTAGTTCATGACCTCGACCCAGCTAAATTTGCCGACATGTACGCTCAGACGCTGGTTTACGGGCTGTTCGTGGCTCGGTACGGTGATTCATCGCTCGAAACATTTTCTCGCAGTGAGGCACGTGATTTAGTTCCACAGTCAAATCCATTCTTGCTTCATTTCTTTGACCACATTGCTGGCACGGCTTTCGATAAGCGACTAGCGAAAATAGTCGATGAACTGTGCGATATCTTTGTCGTCAGCGACGTGCAAAACATCGTCCATAAACATTTGCGAATTGCCGATACAACCGACGACGCCAAAGACCCAATCATTCACTTCTACGAAGACTTCCTGCAAGCCTACGACCCAGCCGAGCGTAAACGTATGGGCGCATACTACACACCGATTCCAGTCGTGAAATTTATCGTGCGACACATCGACAAACTACTGAAAGAAGAATTCGGTATCGCCAAAGGCCTTGCCAGCGACGAAACTATCCAATACCAAGTAGAGACAGGCCAAGACCTTCGTCTCGACCGTCGTAAAAAAGCTCCGACACATCAGACGCTAACTGTTCCGCGGGTTCAAGTGCTCGACCCAGCCGTCGGCACCGCGACCTTCCTAAACGAAACTATCAAATTCATTCACGAAGGCTTCAAAGGCCAAGAGGGCAGGTGGCCGAGCTACGTCGAAGATAATTTAGTCAAACGACTATATGGCTTTGAGCTGATGATGGCGCCCTACACAATCGCTCACCTCAAACTCGGCATGACACTAAAAGAAACTGGCGTCAACAAACTAAACGAACGACTGAATGTCTTTCTGACCAACACACTTGAAGAAGGCACGCCTCCACAGCTTGGCTTTAACTTTGGCCTTGCCGAAGCCGTCAGCGAAGAATCGCGTCTAGCAGCCGAAGTCAAAAGCGAAAAGCCTGTCATGGTTGTGATGGGAAATCCACCATATTCTGGCGTCAGTAGCAATGAGACTGACTACGCGAACAGTCTGATTGATAAATACAAAGTCGAACCAGGTGGCAAGCAGAAGCTCCAAGAACGCAAACATTGGCTGAACGATGATTATGTAAAGTTTCTAGCCTTTGCCGAAGATATGATTGAGCAAAACGGCACAGGAATCGTCGGCATGATTACTAATAATGGCTATCTCGATAATCCGACATTCCGTGGCATGCGCTGGCACCTAGCTAAAACTTTCGACAAGATTTATGTGCTCGACCTGCACGGCAATGCCAAGAAAAAAGAAGTCGCACCTGATGGCGGTAAGGACGAGAATATATTCGATATCATGCAAGGCGTTGGTATTATACTCGCCGTCAAAACTGGAAAGAATAAAGATGGGGAGTTGGCTGAAGTTTATCACGCCGATAGTTATGGAAAGCAGGATATTAAATTCGAGCAGCTCCGTTCAGATGTAATGTTCACAAAAATTACACCAGACAGTAAGAGCGTCTATTTCGTGCCAAAAAACACTAAAGGGCAGACCGAGTACATGCAAGGCGTCGCAATAAACGAACTAATGTTTCAGAACGTAACCGGGATAGTCACAATGGGCGATAGCTTTATCGTTAATGAAGACAAGGATGTTATTGCTGAGCGAGTGCAGAAGTTAGCAAGAGGTGAGTAGACCGAAGATGCTCTGAACCTGGAGTTCGGATTAGGTAAAAATTATGCCAAATTCGTGCTCGATAATCATGATAAGCTAACTTTCGATGAGTCGAAACTGACGAAGCTGAGCTATAGACCATTCGACAATCAATGGACATATTTCGACAACAAAGTGCTCTGGCGTTGGCGTGAAAATATAATGCGAAATTATATGGGTAAAGTAAACATCGGACTGGTTACCTCAAGGCAATGTGTCGGTGACTGGCGTTATGTATTTTTATCAGACAAAATAGGCGAGTTTAACCTAACTGGAACAGCAGGGAGATTTGGGTCTGGAAACTATTTCCCACTTTACATTTACCACGAGGACGGCACACGCACACCAAACTTCGACACCGATGAACTTTCGAAACTAACAGCCAATCTGACCGTCGACTATCAGCCAGAAGACATCCTCGATTATATTTATGCCACACTGCACAGCCCAAACTACCGCGAGAAATACAAAGAGTTTTTGAAGATAGATTTCCCGCGCGTACTGATTATCAAATCAGACGCCGAGTTCGCTCGATTAGTCCCGCTCGGCAAGCGACTACGCCAGCTCCACCTGATGAAAGCTGATGACATCGACGGCTACCAGACGACGTTCCCAGAAAAGGGTGACGACACCGTCGACAAGCTTCGTTACGAAGACGGCAAGGTCTATATCAACGCCACCCAGTATTTCGGCAACGTGCCCGAACTCGCCTGGAACTTCTACATCGGCGGCTACCAGCCAGCCCAAAAATGGCTCAAAGATCGTAAAAACCGCAAACTAGGCAACAGTGACATCACTCACTACCAACGAATCATCAAAATCCTCCTCGAAACCGACAAAACCATGAAACAAATTGATCAAGGCCAAACAGATTAAAATTAACTCTGTTTGTGGAACATTTTGCTTAGCCTAATCAGCTTTAGTGTTCTGGCTCCCAGCCAGGTGGGAGGCACCCACTAGGAAAAGTGAATTTAGCGCCGCTAGCTTTATGCTCAGCTGGAACAAGAGCGTCAGTACACGCCTCTGTGGGCTGATACTGCTGCGCCTGCTTAAGTGCAGCATCTTTTGACTTGGGGTTTATGCTTTTTTCTTCTGGCTCCCAGCCAGGAGCAAGACAGCCACTTGAGAAAGTATATTTTGCACCGCTAGCCGTGTGTACAGCCGGAACAAGAGCTTGAGAACAAATCCCTTTTGGTTTATATTCTTGTGCTTGTTTGATGGCTGCCTCTTTAGTTAAAGGTTCTGAAGCTTTTTGTCGTAATAGATATATGCTTGCGCTGAGCATAACAAATACCGTTAGCACAAAGATGACAGCGATACTGGATTTCTTCATTGTTTAATCATAGTCTATACAAGCCCAAAGCTACAAACGAGCGACAAGGTTCCAAAAAAACTTTACTAGTGCTTAGAATACGAAGAGACTAATTAATATTTTATACACGACTTCCCAGTAACCGAGAAGCTTAAAACATTATTCCGTAATGTCACCTAAAGTCCTGGCTCGTTCGCTGTTCCGTTTCGAGGCTAAATTCTTGAACAATGAGGCCTTAAGCATGACAAAAGCATTAGCCCAAAAATCGCTGATTAGTTTGAAGCTAATCTACCAACGAATCATCAAGATCTTGCTAGAAACCGACAAAACCATAAAACAAATCGATCAAAAATAGATCCACACTTCTTCATCATGAGCACCGTCGTCATCCTGAACTTGATTCAGGATCCAGGCTCTATCAACTAGATTCCAGCCTACGCTGGAATGACGGGGCTATTTGGAGGGATAGAACAACTTGGCTATGGAAGAGTGATGTCACTGCAAGCACATAAATGTTTGGCATTTGGGAATGCAGGCGAACCAAGCAATAGCTTTCGGATTAAGTCGAGCATCCGCCAAAACTGAGAAAATAACTATAAATTAATCACTGCGCGACGAGAACCACCCCGAACGAAGTGAGTGGGCGACCGTAGGGAGTTCCGCAGGAGCCAGAGAGTGATTTGTAGTTATTTTCATCATGTTTTGAAGGCAGCGAGAGAGTTTTGTATTACTTTGCCGGCGCAAAGTAATTGGTTTAATGAAAAAACTATTTTAAGATGTTTTTAATACATAATCAGCTCACTTGAGCCGTTTATGAGCTGTCTACACACAGTTTGAACCCACTAGAACACAATAGGGTAATGAGGCAGGCAAAAGCTCTAACTAGTTGTTGCTTCGATGTCTTCTTGCTGACGTCTGCCATTTATGAGATCTCGTCCGCGCTCGTAAAGCTCGTGCCCCACTGCCGCACCACCGATGAGAACAACTCCAACACCCATCAGGACCGCGCTATTCGTGAACCTAGGAACCATACTCAATCCTTCGCCCTCCACGAGACGATCTGGTAAGTTGTTAAACACAGATCCAATAGCACCAAATCCAACGCCAATTCCGCCCAAACCAAGCTTTGCAGCAAACCTACTACTTCTGTCTATCTCTTCCAATGCTGCCAATCTTGCATCAACATGTCCCGTATTCACTTCACTTTGCATATCTGCATCACTCATATTTCTACAATAAACTTATGTAATTTTTTTGTCAACATTATTTTTTTAACATGCTCTATTGCAATTAATACTGATTTAGTGTATAGTTATAATTATAAATAAAGAATGAAGGAGTTTTTAATGTGTACGCCAACACTCGAAATAGACCCAACGATTGGAGATGAAGCAATGGGAGATTTAGGAGAAGTGGGAGAAGTGGGAGATTTAGGAGAAGCGGGAGAACGAGTAAATAAACTAGGATGTTCGGTAGCTGAAGTCGCCGATGCAATTGCGTTAAGCGTCGAAAGCACTATACTGGCGGCTGAAGATGACTTAAGAAATCTTGATGAAGCAGCAGCAGGTTATCTGGATAAGGCGCTTGAGACATGGGGAATGAAGGATGAATGGGCTGAGCTGTTTGCTGCACTCGAAGAAGATTTAGAGGACGGTTCAGAGATGTCGGGCGGTGGCTTTACTGAAGAAGTCATTAGTCTAGTTACAAATAGGCAAGCGAAACTCGAGGAGGATAATGAAAAAGCAGATGCTTTGGAATTTCCTGCACGGGAAAAATTGAAATTAGAAGGTCGAGCAGTTTTGCTCAATGCTGTCACTAACGCTGTTAAACATATCTCTTCGCTAGGATCGAGAGATGAAGTCGTAAGAAAAGCAGCAGAGACAAGAACGGCCCTAGAAGAACGAAAAAAAGCAATCCAGATTGCTGAAGTCACCGCCAGACACGGCGAGGGGGATGCTAAGGGAGATAATAAATATAATACAAAGTCTGGCTGGTAGTCGCTTTCACGAACTCAAGTTAAATAGTTACTACGTTTCGTGATGCTGATGAGGAAAGTAATGAAAAGAATTTGCATATTTCTTAATCTAATTATCTTTGAGGTAGGACCGGTAAGGTCGTCGCACTTCAAGAACATGAAACTATTATGTCGAACTATATTCTACTTATATCATTTTCTACTGTTCTATTGCAATAGAACAGTAGAACAAGTATACTTGAGAATATGATAAAGAAATATACTAAAGAACTAGTGAATATGCTTGCAAAGATCTCGGATGAAGATCTTATGAACCGTGTTTTGTCCAACTTGCTAACCCCTCAAGAGATTGAAGAGATAGCGTTGCGTGTGCAAATCATAAAAGGCCTCAAAGCAGGCGAGAGTCAACGCGAATTAGCTGATCGACTGGGCGTAAGTCTAGGAACAATTAGTCGCGGTAGTCGAGAGCTACAATACGGCGAGCAGGGAGTTAGTGAGGTATTGGAAGATGATGCAATCTAAGCCAACCGTCATAAAATTTGGTAAAGTTGATGATTATTTTGCACTTTTTTCGAACCTCCGTTCACAAAGCCAAATCTGTTATTTGCTCGAAAGCAAAATGGATGATCAGCACGGAGATAGTAAGGTGACCTTTGGTTTTGACCCTAAACATCACATTTCAGCAAAAGGTAATAAACTTACAATTGACAATGAAATTATCGAGGTTAAAAACCCATATCTAGAGCTAGCTGACCGTTTCCCGTTGACTGGTCAGGGTACAGCTCATCAAGGCGGACTAGTTGGTAACTTTACGTATGAAGCCGTGAATTACTTTGAGCCAAGCCTAAATCTTAACGAACATGCAGACTTTCCAACGTTTGAGCTTGGCTACTATCAGGATGGCTTGGTTTATGACCTTAAGTCTGACGAGCTTGAATATTACTTTTATGAGACTGACCGCAGCGAGACCGTCAAAGTAGCAATAGCTAAACCATTACAGTTAATAGAGATTTCATCAGTTAAAAACCATGGTCATAATCAGACAAAACAACAACATAAAACAGCTGTCAATTATTCACTGCGAAAGATTCGTGACGGCAACAGCTTCCAAGTCGAGATTGGTTTCAAGACAAAATATACCATTGTTGGTGACAAACTAGCAGTTTACTCAAAACTTCGCGAAGTTAATCCAAGCCCTTATATGTATTATTTCAAATTCGAAACCAGGGAAATGTTTGGTAGCAGCCCAGAAATCGTCGTTCGTAACAACGGCGGGCAGTTGATCACCACTGTTGCAGCTGGCACTGTTAGTCGTGGTAATACTGCAGACGAAGACGAAAAACTTGCAGAAAAACTCTTAAGTGACCCGAAAGAAATCGCCGAACATAATATGTTGATCGATCTTCATCG
>CAZUNB010000013.1:27408-28844 GCA_964622235.1 uncultured Candidatus Saccharibacteria bacterium
TTGAATGCCGGTGTGGGCGAGGTTTTGAAGCAGGCAATGACCTTGGCAAAGTCAGTCAAACGGGTAGTGTTAAAGTGCCGCGTCGAAAATACATCGCGGCATTCAGCCACGTCCAACACATGTTAAGCGATATTACTGGTACTATCGCTGACAACATAACTAGTTATGATGTTCTTGCTGCCATGACTCCGTGTGGAGTTTTAACTGGCGCACCAAAGATAGAAACTATTAAAATAATCGAACATAATGAACCAGAACCACGCGGACCGTATGGCGGAGCAGTTGGTCGATTTAGCTTTAACGGTGACTGTGTTTTCACTATGCCGATTCGCAGTTTATTCTGTAGTGGCAATGAATGCTATGCACAAACTTCAAGCGGGGTTGTGCTCGATTCGAATACTGAAGACGAATATAGTGAAGTAATAAAGAAGCTTGCCGCAATGGAGCAGGTTATTGAGGAGTTGCACCGATGAAAATTTTATTAATCGATAACTACGATAGCTTCACTTACAACATCGTGCATCTTTTTGCGGCGCTGCCTGATGTTGAGGTTGTAGTAGTTCGTAATGATGACGATAAACTTGCTGCAATGATGGAACAACAAAGTTTCGACGGCATAATAATCGGTCCGGGCCCAGGTGACCCGACCGACCCTGATTACTTTGGCAATAATATAAATATAATTCGTACAACCAAACTTCCACTCCTTGGGATTTGCCTTGGTTTTCAAGGTATGGCAACAGTTTACGGTGCAAGCTTGAAAAAGGCGACAGAGCCTAAACATGGTAAGACTAGCGTTTTCACACATTCCAAAGACTCGATTTTTAGCGACTGTCCCGATGAATTTAATATCATGCGCTACCACAGCCTGATGATTGACGCTAATCAAAATATTCCAAATAATATCGAGATAATTGGTGAAGTCTCTCATAATGACCAGTCATTTAGTGAGAATGGTCGTGAAATTATGGCATTAAAAATCAAAAACAAGCCTCACTACGGCGTTCAATTTCATCCAGAGAGCTTTGCCAGTGAATATGGTGCACAAATCGCACAGAATTTTATAAATATAATTAAGAAATCCAAGGAAGCATCATCATGACCATACTCGAATTTTTAGACGACAGCATCTCTGAAAGCATCACACTTGAAAGTCAAGTTGAATTCCTCAGGAATACGCAGGTTGATGACCCAAAACAACTGGCTGAAGTTGTAAGGTTCTTACAACACCATATGCCCGAGACGCCAAAACTCGATAACGCCATAGATATTTGTGGGACTGGCGGCTCTGGGCTAACCCGTTTAAACACATCGACGATTACAGCGTTCTTGCTTGCGTCATTGGGCGTCCATATTGCTAAACATGGCAACAATGCAGCTTCAGGAAGATTTGGAAGTTTTGATTGAAAGATCTTTTTTGGGTTTGCCACAGTATC
>CAZUNB010000014.1:0-9788 GCA_964622235.1 uncultured Candidatus Saccharibacteria bacterium
TCACTTGATACTCCACTGACACCGAGCAGGCCAGATTGTTTGTTGAGGAATTCAACGAGCTGGCTGTCGTCTAGTTGTCTTGCTCTTTTAATTTCGAGAGCAGCTTCTATGTCGATATTGCCTGAACGAGTAGCCATTACTAGCCCTTCAAGAGGAGAGAAGCCCATTGAGGTCTCAACACTCTTCCAGCTTTTAATTGCAGTGATTGAAGAGCCACTCCCAAGGTGGCAAACAATTATATTTTTATAATCCAGTTTTTTTTCATCTTTTAAAGTTCTCACGACCGACTGTATTGAGATACCATGATAGCCGAAACGATTAAACCCAGAGGAAATATCTTGGTATGGAATAGCATAACGTCTGGCAACAGTCGGCATAGTTCTATGAAATGTTGAATCAGATACCGCGACAATTTTTGCATCCGGTAGTAAACCCATTGTTTGCTCAATCTGAGTTATCTCGGTTGGTACATGCAGCGGAGCTCGTGACGCAGCTTTTTCTAAATCTTCGAGAAATTGCTCGTTAACCCGTCGTGTTTTTTGGAACTCTTTACCTGGGGCGACGAGGCGTATGCCGACTGTATCTATTTGTGAAGGCTTGATTCTTGTAGCTTCACTTAGCTTTTGTAAAAAATAGCCTAAAGATTGATCAAAGCTTCTAGAAGAAACCTTCTCTGTGACTTTCTTTGGTAAGTAGCTTATTACAAATGAGTCCTCTTCACGTTCAAAGTAAGCGCTAAAAACTAGACTGTTTCCCCGATAAATAGAAAACTCCCTAGAACTACTGCCAGGATTTATCGATAAGACTATTGGTTCCATTGCCAATTCTCAATTTCTGGCATATCGATACCATGTTGGTCAATGTAATTCTTGTGTTCAATTAGCTTCATTTGCATTTTTTCTTTCAGTCCCTCACCTTTATCTCCAAGACCCTCGACTCTCTTGGTAACATCAATTACTAAGTTAAATCTGTCCATACGGTTCATAACCGTCATATCGAAAGCAGTCGTAATCGTGCCTTCTTCTATATAGCCTCGGACATGAAGCCGTTGATTGGTTCTTTTATAGGCAAGACGGTGTATTAACCAAGGGTAGCCGTGAAAAGCAAAAATTATTGGTTTATCTTTAGTGAACAGTTCATCATACTCGATGCTACTGAGTCCATGAGAATGATCTTCGCCATCTTGTAGTTTCATCAAATCGACGACATTTATATAGCGAACTTTTAACTTAGGCAATTCTTTGCGAAGAATTGAGACAGCCGCAAGCGTTTCAAGCGCCGGGATATCGCCAGCACTTGCAATCACAACATCAGGCTCGTCATCGCCGTCACTTGAGGCCCATTCCCATTTATCGATGCCTTTTGTGCAGTGTTCAATCGCGTCGTCCATATCGAGCCATTGATGACTATCGTGTTTGTCACAAACAACCAGATTGATATAGTTACGGCTTCTTAGACAGTGATCCATAACAGAAAGTAGGGTATTAGCATCGGGAGGTAGGTAGACGCGAGCAGTTGCAGACTTCTTATTGACTAAGTGATCAATGAATCCAGGATCTTGATGAGTAAAGCCATTGTGGTCTTGGCGCCAAACGTGAGAGGTCAATAAATAATTGAATGAAGCGATTGGTTCTCGCCACGTAATTTCAGAAGACATCTTAATCCACTTAGCATGTTGGTTGAGCATCGAATCAACGATGCGAATAAAAGCCTCGTAGCTATGAAATAGTCCATGCCTTCCAGTCAGTAGATAGCCTTCAAGCCAACCTTGGCATTGATGTTCGCTAAGCATAGAGTCAACCACCATGCCTTGAGGCGCTAAAAATTCATCAGCTTTTTCGGTCCTGGCGTTCCATTGACGATTAGTTTGTTCGAAGACAGAGTCAAGTTTGTTCGAAACAGTCTCATCGGGACCAAAAATTCGAAAATTTGCTTCTTTCTTGTTCAGTTTTGCGATATCGCGCAAGAAGTTTCCTGTTACGTGTGTATTGCTCGCGATATGATGACCATGTTTAGTTTTGTCGAGAGCATAGTCGCGAAAATCAGGCATATGTAGCTCGCGTAGTAGCGTTCCACCATTAGCGTGTTTATTTGCTCCCATGCGTTTATTGTCCTTTGGTGCTAACTCCAGTAGCTCAGGTATGAGTCGCCCATTTTTGTCAAAGAGTTCCTCGGGTTTGTAGCTCTTCATCCATTTTTCCAATAGTGCGATGTTCTCGTCATCTTTTTTACCGTCTATGACAATCGGCACCTGGTGAGAGCGAAAATTTCCTTCGATTTTTTTGCCATCCACGTGTTTGGGCCCGGTCCAACCTTTTGGTGAATTTAGAATAATCATAGGCCACTTTGGACGCTCTTCTATCTTGTTTTTACGGGCACCGTTTTGAATCTTTTTAATTTTTTTAAAAGCAATGTCCATTTGCTTTGCCATCAGTTTATGCATTGCCATCGGCTTGCTGCCTTCGACAAATAGTGGTTCATATCCATATCCTTCAAATAGTTTTTGCAGTTCATCTCGTCCGATTCTGGCAAGAATCGTTGGATTGCTAATTTTATACCCGTTAAGGTGGAGAATAGGCAGCACAGCACCGTCAGTCGTTGGATTAACAAATTTATTTGCATGCCAAGAAGTGGCCAACGGTCCAGTCTCAGCTTCACCGTCGCCAACCACGCAGGCAACCACGAGCTCAGGATTATCAAAAACAGCACCGTAGGCATGACTCAAAGAGTAACCAAGTTCACCGCCCTCATGTATTGAGCCGGGGATATGTGGAGAGACATGGCTAGGTATTCCACCAGGAAAAGAAAAAGTCTTGAAGAGCTTCCTCAAACCTGATTCGTCTTGTGTGATTTCAGGGTAGTGATCAGTAAATGTTCCTTCAAGATAGGTATTGCCCACAAGCGCAGGTCCGCCATGTCCAGGTCCAGAGATATAGAGCACATTTGCATCATTTTTAGAGATAATTCTATTGAGGTGGGCATAAATAAAGTTTTGACCAGGAGTGGTGCCCCAGTGTCCTAATAGATTATTCTTGATATGTTTTCGTTTTAGTGGTTCTTTTAGTAATGGATTATCGCGGAGGTATATTTGTCCAACTGAGACATAGTTAGCTGCACGCCAGTAAGCGTTTAGTTTAGTAAAATATTCATCTGATTTTATATCCATGCAATCCTACTTTTTGTATTTGTTTGTTTACCTTAGAATCATACCATAAGCAGAGTATAATTCCATCATTTATTGGTGTAGTAGCGGTGCCTAAAAGCAAGAAAGACCTTTCATCTATTGAAAAGCCTTTCTTGGTGGAGCTGGCGGGAATTGCACCCGCGTCCATACGGTGAGAACCTATTCTTCTACGAGTGTAGGCAATTTTCAAAAACCTCTTACATGACGGGAGAAATGCCAAAAATTCATGTAAAAATATCGTCTTTTGTAGTCTTGAGCTAGTTCAATGAGACAGTAGTCAAAACACTAAAGGTAGCAGCAACCATCAATATTGCACCGTGCAACCACTAGATGGTGTCGCGGGCACGATGGACCCAACTAAAGTTGGATAGCAGCGAAAGCTTGTACTGTAAACTTTGGAGCAGCAAAAAATGCTACAACGCTGTTAACAGCGGCTTTCACCTTAGTAGTAAATGCGTTTGCATCTAAAAATTTGATCCGGTAACGCCAGATCAGACGACTCGCAAAATAGATTTTCAATGTCCATATGTCTAGAGCTAATTCAGCCCCACAATACTTATGATTATACAATAATTATTCATTAATTCATATTCTTTTTTAATTTATTACTTTGCACCGGCAAAGTAGGGCAAAATTCTCTCACAAATTACAAAAACACAATGAAATTAGTAGTTTTATCGTCTCTGGCTCCTGCGGAACTCCCTTTCAGTCGCCTTCATTTTATTCAGGTAGTCCTTGTCTAGCAGTGACAACAAAACTACTAATTTCTCGGTTTTCGAAAATGCTCGATTTCATCCGAAAGCTACTACTGGTATACGGCTCGGGTCTTGGTTTAAGAAAGAAGTTTCTGAAGAACGGCTATAAGCCTAGTTAATATGCTACTTTTCACAGTGTAAGTAGATTAAGGTAGATTCATTCGTTTAACTGTGGCAGTAAAGTTGAGATGATAAATATGTTATTATTTTCATATGGAATTTATTCGAAATTTTGCAGTAACGTTTCTTAGTTTTTTAGTATTAGATGCGGCCTGGCTTGCGAAAATTGCACCCAGCTTTTACAAAAAATATATTGGTCATTTAATGGCAAAGAGTCCGAACCTACCAGTTGCCAGCATTTTTTACTTCATTTATATATTTGGCTTGGTTTACTTTGTGGTTTCACCGGCGCTAAAAGGCAGTATGTCAATTAGTCAAGTGGCTATTCGGGGAGCGATTTTTGGTCTCGTTTGTTATGCAACATATGACCTAACCAACCACGCAACATTAAAGGATTGGCCAGCGATTGTTAGTATCGTTGATATCATCTGGGGAACATTTTTGACTTCAGTTACGACCGTAGTGGCAGTCTTTATCATAAATAAGTTTTTTTAATAGATATGAGCAGGGTAGTTATAGATGTTCGTCAGGCAGCGGAGTTCGATAGAGGGCATTACCTCGAAGCTGTAAACATCCCACTGAAGCAAATAAAGAAAATAATAAAAACACATCCAGATATTAATTTAGATGATGAGATTATCGTTTACTGCGAATCTGGTTATCGATCAGGTATTGCCAGAAGAAAGCTCGTTAATCTTGGCTTTGCATCCGTTGACAGCAGAGTCAATCAGCATCAGATTAATTGACTATTTAACTACAATGAGAGGCTAATCTAGCTGGTGAGTGAATCTTTGTGCTGCATTCTGTGCTGCAGTAAGCTCAGGTAAGGCAATAATTTTTGTTGGGGGATTATTTTCAGTCCCATAATATCTAAAAACAGTGTAACACTGTGTACTACTAGGTAGTGATTGAGCATCTTCGCCAATTTTTCTTCCAGTCCTGGCTTCGAAGTAGCTGACTTTGTAGCTTGGCGCGAATAAAGGCACTTTTTGACCGTCACGGGCTTCACAAGTTGTTGCTTGTTGCATATCTGATTCTCATCAGAATTGGCGCAGGCAACGATTGAAACAGTGCCTATCTTAGCTGAACCGTCCCCACTAACGTCAATATCGATATCGATTGGAACATAATAGTTATTGTTATGCGACGAGTTCTGCGCAAATATCACAGTTTTAGCTGAATTTTTTCTGCTATCGAGCGTCGCAGCGTTTTTGATCTTGTGGCCACTGCAAACGGCTCTGAGAGTATGAGTATACTTAATGTTGATAGGACTATTTTTTGGAAGATCATCGGGAATCGGCTGACCAACATCAATATAGTTCTCGTTTTGGCGGACATCACCGGGGATTTTTAGGTCATGGCTGGTATTTTTTGATTCAGTGCTATCAAGAGAATTACCAAATTGCTTAATTACAAAGTTGAGAGCAACGCCGCAAGCAATTACGAACAGTATAGCAACAGATATAGTTATCACAACAATTTTTGGACTAAACCTCATTTTGACTGGTTGAATAACCGTTAGTGACGGTCTCGCGAGGTCTGAATCTTTTGTCTCGCTATTATCTATGGGGTCGAAGACTGTCTTTAGATCTCGTGTTCTATCGTCGTTCGTATGTAAGTCGTTCTTGCACATCTAGTTTGCTTGTTTTCTAGCGAAGTGACTAATTAGAAGTTTGTTTACTCGAATTATCGCCGTTAGTTCCATAGTATCTCTTCTGTTATTCAAATATGGGTAATTCAATTATAATAATAGTAAAAACATAATTGCTTCGACAAATTAACTGATGTGATGAGTCAAATATATCCACAAACTATAAATAAAGTATTCATAGGGGTTGACCAAACTATGGCTCATTGGTATGATGTATTCAGGTATGTTGAGAACAAAAACCGTTTAAAAGTTTTGAGCAAAATCATGTTGGAGCCAGTCAAATTAATTGGTCCTCGACCAAAAGATTTATTCAATAATAAGTATTACCGTTACTAATATTTTTATGATTTCCAAATTAGTACAATTGTATTGATGAACTTTAAGTAAAATTTTTACTGACATAGTATTTTTTGACAGCATTTTTAGCGTTTCTAATTGAGTTTTATTGATCGGAAAGCTACTATTATAGATAGCTATTTATAGATTAGTTTTAGTAGGTTTGTATATATGAAAACAATTAAAATCGGTATTGTTGGCGTGTCGGGATATTCGGGTCGAGAGCTGCTCGTTTTGTTGTCTAGACATCCAAATGCTGAGATAGCTTATGTAGCTGCAAGCGCAGATGGAAAAACCACACATCAGCTATGGCCAGATTTCATCGAAGCCATACCCAATATAGAAGTAGTTCAGCACACGACCGAAGCAGCCATCTCAAAAAAACTCGATTGCATTTTTCTAGCCACTCCTCACGGCGTGAGCCAGAAAATTGCTCCTGATTTACTAAAAGCAGGTATGCGAGTCATAGATTTAAGCGGCGACTACCGCCTCGATAATGCTACTGACTTTGAGCAGTGGTATGGTTTCGAACATACTAATCCTGAGTTATTGAATGAAGCAGTCTATGGCTTGAGTGAAATTTACTCAGAGCAGATAAGATCTGCAAAACTATTAGCTAACCCAGGTTGTTATCCAACAGCAAGTCTGTTAGGGATCGCGCCAATTGCTCGTATAGTTAAATCAGTTAGTGTTGATGCCAAATCAGGTGTAAGTGGTGCAGGAGTTAAGAGCGCTGAAAAGTTACTAAACGACAATAAGGATAGCTTTAAAGCTTATAAAATTTTAAAACATCAACATACTCCTGAGATATCAAAGATTACTAGCCAGTTGGCAAACAAGCACATTAAGGTAGCTTTTGTGCCGCATTTACTACCGATAGAACGAGGCATTCTAGCTACTATATATGCAACATTGACTGAGAAAACTACACAATTAGAGCTGCAAGACAAGTATAAGGATTTTTATCGAGATAAAAAATTTGTACAGATTCTAGCTGAAGGTGAAAGTCAAAATCTAATAGATGTTGTTGGTACAAATAGTGCACAAATATCTGTTAATTATGATGTGGATACAAATTTAGCGGTTATTGTTGTAACTATTGATAATCTGATTAAGGGCGCATCTGGTCAAGCCGTGCAAAATATGAATCTTATGTTTGGTTTTGATGAGACGATTGCGCTAAAGTATTTAGCATGAACAAGATTGTTGAAATAGGTGAGGTAGACGGATTTAGTGCTAATGGCGTGGTTGCTGGAATTAAAAAGGCAGGATTAGATGTTGGAGTAATTGTAGCTGATGAGCCAGCGACATCGGCTGCTTTATTTACTAATAACTCTATCGTAGCGGCACCAGTTTCTTTGTCACAAAAAAATATAAAAACTGGAGAAACAAGAGCCATTATCGTTAATTCAGGCAATGCAAACTGCATGACAGGCGAACAGGGAGTGAAAGATGCTGAGCTGATGGCACTTAAGACAGCAGAGAAGGTTGGCTGTGAGCCTAGTCAGGTGCTTGTCGCCTCGACCGGAATAATTGGATATCAGCTTCCAGTTGATAAAGTAATAAAGGGTATTTCCGGTGCAGTGCAGGCAACAGATAACACTCAAGCAGATAGTTTCTCAAAAAGTATTTTGACGACTGACACAGTCCGAAAGGTTGCCTCGAGTATATTTAAGATTGATGGAAAAGAAGTCACGATATCAGGCTGTGCAAAAGGCTCAGGTATGATTCAGCCGAACATGGCGACGATGCTGGCATTTTTTACTACAGACGTAAGTATCGATAGTAAAATGTTAGACACTGCTCTTCGAGCTGCCTGTGAAGATAGTTTTAATGCTATAACCATTGATGGCTGTATGAGTACCAACGACATGGTCTCAATCATGGCCAGCGGTAAGGCAGCCAATAATTTAATCGAGACAAAAAATGAGGATTATGAGAAGTTTGTTAAAGAGCTATCGGTTCTTTGTAAGGACTTAGCACTGCTAGTCGTCAAAGATGGGGAGGGAGCAACTACTTTAATCGAAGTAGAAGTGAACGGAGCTGAGACAAAAGAACAGGCTAAGCTGCTTGCTCGAAGCATTGCCAATTCACCACTTGTTAAAACTGCTGCAAATGCTAAATTACCTAATTGGGGACGGATCGCTCAAGCAGTCGGTCAGATGGGGTTAAGAATAACAGAAGATAATCTCAAAACAAAAGCTGAAAGACCAGCAGATGATCATGTGAAAATTATTGTAGAAACTAATCTAGGTGATGCAAATGGCACGATTTATACTTGTGATTTCACCGAAGAGTATATCAAGATTAATGCGGAGTATAATTAAATCATGAATATCGATGAATTTAATAAATATGTGGTGCAGAGCTATAACAGATTTCCAATTAAGCTCGAGAGAGCCGAGGGCAGCTACGTATATTCTGGAGATAAGAAGTATCTAGATTATATGTCCGGCTGGGGAGTGTCTAACCTCGGTCACGCCAATCCTGACATGACTAAGGCTGCACATCATCAGTTAGATAGATTGATACATGTACCGAATGTTTTTTACACTGACGGTCAGGGAGAGCTAGCCAAAAAATTAGTTGAGTCTAGTTTTACATCACAAGTCTTTTTCAGTAACAGCGGAGCTGAGGCCAACGAAGCAGCAATTAAGTTCGCTAAGCTGTTTGGTAGCAGCACTAATCGATACGAAATTATCACCTTCAATAAATCATTCCACGGTAGAACTGCCGCTACTATGGCGGCAACTGCCCAAGACTCAATTCATGCTAAAGAATTCATGCCTCATCTTGAAGGTTTTCATTATGTCGATTTTAATGACTCAAAAGCACTTGAATTTGCTATTAGTGACAAGACAATAGCTATAATGCTCGAGTTTGTTCAGGGTGAGGGTGGCATTAATATTGCTACTCCAGAGTTTATAGCCACTATATCGCGATTACGTGACGAACATGATCTGTTAGTTATAGCCGATGAAGTTCAGACGGGAATAGGCAGGACAGGTAAGCTTTTCGCGTATCAAAACTACGATATCACTCCAGATATCTTGACACTAGCTAAAGCATTGGCAGGTGGCCTGCCGGTAGGAGCAACTTTGATATCACCAAAAGTTAGTCAATTAGTCAAGCCGGGAATGCACGGCTCTACCTTCGGTGGTGGGGCAGTCATTGCCGAGGCATCTATGACTATGATCAATCAAACGGAACAGGTTATTTCATCAGATACTTTTCGTGATTTGATTAATCTGTTTAGCAAAGAGCTTGAGAAAATAAAGAATAACTCTCAACACGTAACGCAGACACGACAGATGGGGATGATGCTTGCTATCGAACTCGATGTTCCTGCAACTGATGTGGTCAAAAATTGCCTGGATAATGGCTTGATTATCAATGTTACTCAGACGAATATTATTAGACTTCTACCTCCGTTAACGACAACTAATCAGGAGGTTAAGATGGCCTTTACAATAATCACTGATGCAATCAAGAAGTGTACGCTTTGACGATTTCGGCCAACGATTACCCTGAAGCAAACTACTATATTTCTGAATTTCAAGATTATGGGCCGGGTCGCCAGCTAATAATAAAAGTTGGTGGTGCATTGGTTAATGATGAGTTTGAGCTACAGGCGCTAGCAGAATCACTTTACACCCTGAAAAAACACTCAATCGGAGCTGTAATCATTCATGGCGGCGGTCCGCAGATGAATAAAAGAATGGAAGATAAGAATATTGAATCG